>JBASAV010000422.1:0-6121 GCA_049650785.1 Lewinella sp.
CGGTAGTCACCTTCGCTGCGCTGCGGTCACATTCCGAGGTCCTGCGATCATTGGGATCGATGATCGTGTTATAAGGGATATCTTTCAGCACCGCGGAGTGTCCGAAGGACCTCCGAGTGTGCGGGTCGAACGCGCCACCGCCTAAAATTTTCGCTGCGACCCACCAAATCCACCCCCGACTGCATCCAGATCGCAACAGCTCCGCTATGTCTAATACCAAACGCGCCCTCTTTCCCGCCTGCTCCGATATAGCTGATGCCGACGAACGGAGGCGGTGCGCGCACCGCGCCATGCTGACGTACATCTATTCGCGCATCAGCTATCCGGAGGCCCTGCTGGAAAAGGGGAAGGAAATCCCGATCACAGTAACTATACCGGTAGCTGCGGATGGGACTGCCGGAGAGCCAGGTATTCACCAGCAAATGCATCCTGCGCTGGAGGCCGAAGCACTGCGCGTGATCCGGGAAATGTTGACCGATCACCCCGTGTGGGAGCCGGCGGAAGAGGATGGTCGGCCAGTGGCTAGCCGGGTACCCTTACCCATCCATATGCGGAAGGAACCCATTCGCGACATTGATCAGGTCGTAAAAAATTGGGCGAATGCCGTTCTGAATAACGATCCCGAAGCGTTTCCATTCTTTCCCGGGTGTGATGATGTAGCTGACCGATTGGAGCGAAAGGCCTGCGCCGACCAGAAGATGCTCGACTTTCTCTACGGGAACCTCAATTACCCCCAGGGATCCAGGGATGTTGGCGTAGATGGAATGGTGGTTATCAGTTTTGAGGTGGAGGCCGATGGAGAAACGGGGGATCCAAAGATCGAACGTACTCCGGACCCGGAATTGGGTCAGGAGGCGCTGCGCGTGGTGGCGCTGATGCTTCGCAAGCATCCGGTCTGGACACCCGCCCGTATCGACGGGGAAGCCGTCTCCCGGGTGTTCAATCTACCTATCCGGTTCGAGCTCAATGCGCCAACCAATCAGCCGGATTCGGTTCGCGTCTAATACCCTATCTTTAATACAAACACCCTTCCCGTGCAGAATCTTGGCCTGACCTCCCGCTACTTTTCCCTTGGATTTATCCTTTCCCTGGTGCTAACCCTACTGGCGTGGGGCTTTTCCACCGCGCCCGAGGTGGCCCGGCAACAACTGCTGCCGCAGGCCGGGCAATTAGAATACTGGTCGTTCACGGTCGAAGTTTCGCCGCCGGTGACCGTTACGCATTCCGGGACGCGGATCGTTCCGCCGCTCTATCCTGCCTGTACCGACGTGCCGGGATACGGCGAGCGGAAACAGTGCGCGGATAAAAGCCTGCTGCAATTCATTTACGAGAATATCCGCTACCCGAAAGAAGCAAAGGACGAAGGAGCGCAAGGCATAGTGGTCGTTCGTTTTCCGATCGATGCCCGGGGTCAGGTGGGATTACCGGTAGTAGTGAAAAGCCCGCACGCCGCCCTGAGTGGTGCCAGCCTGAAGGTGGTGCAACGGATGCTGCGGCGCAACCCGATCTGGGAACCCGGCCGGGAGAACGATAAGCCGGTGGCTACGGAATTCAACCTGCCGATTCGCTTCCAACTCGAATAGTATTTAAGCCCGTCACCTATGCGCTCACTCGGTCTATCCTCGGACTACCTTATCTACGGGCTATTACTGACTGCCTGGTTGCTGGTATTTTACACGGATAATTTTACGGCGGAGGTCGAGACGGATCAGGTGCCTATTTACTACCTGGATGGGCCTTGCACCGCCACCCAACGCGGGAATCTGCCACCGCCCGATCAGCTGACGCTACCCATTTATCCCGGCTGCGAGGATCTGGCGGATTACGAAGAGCGCTTTCGCTGCGGTATCGGCCGCCTTTACGATTTTTTGGATACGAATAAGCAGGACCCTACGGAGTCGAGGAAGGAGATGGTGATCCTGGAAGTTACGATTGGACGGGTGGGTGGAAAGATGGCGGAAGTGAAGGTTGTTCGCGGTATCGATAAGCGGAATAAACGCGAAGCCCTGCGCATCATCAATCTGCTGGTGGAGCGAGACGTGCGCTGGACGCCGGCTACGAAGAAGAGCGAACCGACCTGTTTCCGGCTAGGCATAGGCATTCCCTTCCACGGTGCGGGTTGCGGCGATTGATTTTTTGCGCCGGTGCGCAGGATAAATGTGGATCAACAGCGGATTGTAATCTTGCCGACCACCGCCCCCTTCGCCCCGCAACGATATTTGTTGCCCACCGTTTACTAGGCTAGATACACCCCGATCCCTAGCCGTGCGTAAACTATCCGTATTCTTTGTTCTCGCCTTTTTGGTGGCCTGTAATTCCTATCAACCCCTTCCCGAAACGGAGGTGGCGGAGGATGACCGCTGGAAAACTAAAGTCATTCCACCCAGTCCGCAGCCCCAAAACGGTGACCCGGTAGCCGGCCTGGACTACCTCATTCACGGTGACTACATCGGTAGTGGGGTGCCGCTGGAAATCATGCAGGCGCAGTCGGCCAAGATGGATCTCGACAGCCTGTACCCCCGCAACGAACTCAACGAAGGGATACCGTACTACATGACGGCCTTCATCGCCCCTAACGGCGCGGAGACGGCCAACGGCAATTGCTTTACCTGCCACGCCGGCGAGGTAGACGGTGAGTTGGTGCTGGGCGTCGGTAACAGCTTCGCGGAGTGGGAGAACAGCATGGTCCCCATGGGTGCGGCCATGCGCGTGGGTATGGCCCTGAAGTACAAAAAGGACGATCCGGAGACGGTTGCCTTCGAAGATTTCAGCAACTACTTCAAGAAGATGGCCCCTACCGTCAAGCTCTATCAGCCCGGCGCGAATCCGGCCTTCCGACTGGCCGAAGCCTGCATGATGCACCGTAATCCGGAGGACCTGACCTATTCCGAGGAGCCACTCTACGACATGTGGGGTTACAATATCGGCACGGACACGCCCCCGCTGTGGCACGTCGGGAAAAAGAACTCCCTCTACTACACGGGTACCGGCCGCGGCAGCATGTCGAAGCTACTGTTACAGGCCAGCGTCCTGGGTGTGCCGGATAGTAGCCAGACAAGGAAGTCGGAAATAGCCTTCCGGGATGTGTATGCCTTTTTGAGCCAGCTCGAAGCGCCCGCTTACCCCGGCGAGATTGACGAGCCGCTTGCCCGGGAAGGGGAAGCCATTTTTACGGATAAGTGCGCCGGCTGTCACGGTACCTACGGCGAGGAAGAAACCTACCCGAATAAAGTCGTTCACGTCGACGTCGTCAAAACGGACCGGCTCTACGCCGACTATATTCAGAATTCGCAGATCGTCGACTGGTACAACAGCAGTTGGTTTGCCACCAGCTATCCACAGTCCTCCTTCGAGCCCAGCCTGGGTTACGTAGCCCCTCCGCTGGACGGCATCTGGGCGTCCGCCCCCTATCTCCACAACGGCAGCGTGCCGACGGTATACGAGTTGTTGAACTCACCGGCCCGCCCCGACAAATGGACCCGCGACGGCGAGTCCACCAGCTACGATCATGAAAAGCTGGGCTGGCAATACGACCCGGAACCAAAAAACAAGAAATGGACCTTTGATACCTCGGTGCCCGGCTACGGTAACGGGGGGCACTACTTCGGTGACAAACTATCGGAAGATCAGCGCTGGGCGGTGGTGGAGTATCTTAAGACGTTGTAAGGGGTTGCAACTTCCCCCAACACCCGCACGTTGGAAAGGCACATTCGCCAAATAAAAATCGTCTCCCATGGAATCCAAACGACAGCGGCAGGTTGCCGAACTCATCAAGCGGAACTTCAGCATCGTGCTGCAGCAGGAAGGCGTGTATATCTACGGTACACAACCGTTGGTGACGGTCATGGAAGTGCAGGTTAGTCCCGACCTCAGCGTAGGAAAGGTATACCTCAGCATCTGGAACACCGAGAACAAGCAGGCCGTCATCCTGCAGATGGAGGAAGACCACGCACGGCTGAAATCCGCCCTCGCGCACCGGCTGAAGCGGCAACTGCGTCGCCTGCCCGAGCTATCCTACTTCATCGACGAGACGCTCGATGAGATGAATAAGGTCGACAACATCTTCGACCGGCTCTACGCCGAAGACCAGATGCCCCCATCCTCAGCCGAATCCGTCGACGCCGCGCGTCGAGGTTCGTCTGACGAATAAGCCTGAAAAATGCTAAGTAAGCGCAACCTATCAAACGTCATTAAGTGGCCCCTGGGCCTGCTGGCGGTGATTTGGTTGATGTTTATTGTTGATTACTACCTGTTCGGTGGTTTGCTGGCTGCGTATTACGGTATGCATCCACGCGAGTTGGCCGGGGTGCCCGGGATCGTGCTTTCCCCCTTCTTTCACGGGGGGTGGGGGCACTTGGTCAGCAACAGCGTACCCTTTATTTCTTTGACCGGTTTGCTGGTGTTTTTTTACCCACGTTTGTGGCCCCGGGTGCTAGCCTCTTTGTGGCTAGGTACGGGAATCATGGTCTGGGTATTGGGTAGGAGTGTTATTCACATTGGAGCGAGCGGAGTAGTGTACGCGTTGGCCTCCTTTCTAGCCTTTAGCGGGTTCTTTCGGCGGGATTTCCGGGCTATCGCCGTGTCGTTACTCGTCTTGTTTTACTACGGCGGGATGATCGTCGGCATTCTGCCCGGCCAGGAAGGCATCAGTTGGGAAAGCCACCTGCTCGGGCTCGTGATGGGTATCGTGGGCGCTTACTACTACCGCAGCGAGCTGGAAGACCACGAGATCGCTTCCCGCCGCAAGAAGGCCGCCCGCAAAAAGGATAGCCGCAAGAAGGAGCCTTTCCTCGATCCGGATGCCTTCGACAAAACAAAGAAGGAACGGGAGAATGAAGCTTTCTGGACGCGGCTGAAGGAACTTAGTGAGCGGGAGCGGTTGGAACGGTGAGGGAAGTACGAAGTTTGAGGTATAAAATACGAAGTACAAAGGAGCTGCCGCACGGTTCATCTCGCCTGCGGTCCATTTTTGACACTGAAGCACGGATTTGCACGCTCTGCGAAACGTGGCGCCCGTTGGCATCTCTGCGGTTCCCCTCTGACGCGAAGCGATCCCTCTGGATCCTCTCAGCCGTTTACCTACGACCTCCCTTCCTGCGCTCCGCCGCAAAAAATTAGCTGATGTAACACCGACCGCTCTAGTCGGAACGGACCAGGCTTTCCGGTGCGGTAGGTGGCAATCTGTTGTCCTGCTCGGTGGGTGGATTTGTCTAAAGGTGGAGTGGCTTTGTCGATTTTGGGTTTGGCGTGCTTAAATTGTTATGATTTTAGTTGCCCCTTAAGCACACTCACCTATGGAACTTATTATTCGGGGTCTTAACAAGACCTACCCCAATGGCGTCCATGCCATTAACGATTGTACGCTGACCATTCCCCGCGGCATGTTTGGTTTACTTGGCCCCAACGGCGCGGGTAAATCCAGCCTCATGCGGACCATCGCTACGCTGCAGGAAGCGGATTCCGGTAGCGTCACGCTGGGCGACATCGATGTGCTGAATGATAAGGATGCGGTGCGACGCGTACTGGGCTACCTGCCACAGGAATTTGGCGTTTACCCCAAGGTTTCGGCCGAGAATATGCTTGACCACGTAGCCCGCCTGAAGGGGATCGGCAACCGCCGCGAACGCAAAGAAACCGTCGCTGCATTACTGCACCGCGTCAACTTGTACGATAAGCGCAAGAACAATCTGGGTACTTTCTCCGGTGGTATGAAGCAGCGCTTCGGTATCGCGCAGGCCCTGCTGGGGAGCCCCCGCCTGATCATTGTCGACGAGCCCACCGCCGGCCTGGACCCCACCGAGCGGAATCGGTTTCATAACCTGCTCAGCGAGATCGGCGAAAACACCATCGTCATCCTGAGTACCCACATCGTGGAGGACGTCACCAACCTGTGTAGCGACATGGCCATCATCTGTCTCGGTCAGGTGATTGCCACCGGCCACCCGGCCCAACTCGTGGCGGAAGTAGAGGGCCGGATCTGGCGAAAAACGATCGACAAGGCCGATCTGGCCGTTCACACCCAAGAATTCAACGTCATTTCCACCCGCCTCAAAGGGGGGCGTACGGAGATTCACGTTCACGCGGACGAAAGGCCGGACGACTCCTTTACCCCGGTTCGCGC
>JBASAV010000423.1:0-8822 GCA_049650785.1 Lewinella sp.
GCAAGTACACCCTGAAGTTGGAGGGTTCCATCACCGCCGGCTTGCTCGGTTCACAGGCCATCATGATCATCACGGGCTTAATGGGTGACATCTCCACCGGTGGCGTCCGCTGGTTCTGGTACATCGCCGGCTGTGTCGCGCTGTTGATAGTCTTCCGCCTGATGTGGCGGGAGCTCTACGCCAAAGCCAAGATCCAAGGGCCTGAGCTAACGGCTGCATACAAGGCATCGGCAGTCTTTCTCAGTGTTCAGTGGTTGCTTTATCCGGCGGCGTGGGCCCTGGGAACGCCCGGCCTGGGAATATTCAATCCGTTGTTGACTACGGTACTGTTCATCGTGCTACCGATCGTATCGAAAGCCGGTTTCGCCTTCTACAATCTGTCCAAATTGCGGGCTCTGCCGGATCACCTCCACCAGGCGGCCATTAATCCGCGCAGCGCCCAAGACGTCGAGCAAGACCGACCGGTAGGTGTCGCCGCCTAGATGCCCCAGCTAGCCCACAACACCTCCGCCGAGTGCCACGCCCGCTGACCGAGCTCATCCTTCACCGTATGGCGGCAGCTGGTACCCGAGGCTACCACGATACTATTGGGTGATCGATCCCGAATTTTGGAAATCAGCGACTGTTCCGCAATCGCACGGCTCACCTCGTAGTGCTCCGCCTCGTAGCCGAAGGAGCCCGCCATGCCACAACAACCACTATCCAGTAGCGTCACGCTGAAGTTTTGGGGTAGTGACAGCACGGAAGCGCACTTCCCGCTTTCCCCCAGTGCCTTTTCGTGGCAATGCACGTGTAGGAGAATTTCCTTTGGCTCGTTGCCGAAGTCTTCGGCGGCCAGCCGGCCAAGTGCCACCTCCCGGTAGAGCCATTCGTCGAAGGTGAAACAGTGCGTCGCCAGTACGTGGGCCGCTTCCTGCAATTCGCCACGCAGCAGTTTGGGATACTCGTCCCGGAAGCCCAGGATGGCGGAGGGTTCGAGTCCGACGAGCGGAGCCTCCTCCCCTACCCGCTGGCGGAAGCACTGGACGTTGTTGTTCGCCCGGCGGCGAGCCGTTTCCAGTAGGCCTTTACTCAGTTCGGCCCGGCCGCTCGATTGGTGGCGGAGCCAGTGGACCTGGTAGCCCAGTTTCCACCAGAGCCGGAGGGCGGCCTTACCGACTTCCACGTCCTGGTAATTGATGAACTCATCGCCGAAGAAGTACAACTCGCCCCGGGTACCCGCCTGCCCGGGACTTTCCCGATTGTAGAAGGTCCGTAGCGACTCACGGGGGAAAGCGGGTACGGAGCGTCCGGCAGCAATTCCGGCTAAATGCTTCACGGCCGGGCCGGTCAGTTTAAGCAAGGCATTGCTTAAGCCCGGAACCATCCCGCCCCAGCGGTACAGGCTTTCGTTGGCGGCGATGAGTCGGGTACGCAGGGATACGCCTTCCTGCTTCTGCCGCTGATGGAGATACTCCGCCTTGAGGTTGGTCATATTCACCGTGCTGGGGCACTCGCTGGTGCAGGCCTTACAGCTCAGGCAGAGATCCATCGCCTCGGCCAGCGCGGGGTGGGTGAAAGGATCCTCCCGCTGATTGCGGGTCAGTACCTCGCGTAGCACATTCGCCCGACCTCGCGTACTGTCTTTTTCGTGGAGGGTGGCCCGGTAGCTGGGGCACATCGTGCCACCCGTGAGCTTGCGACAATCACCGGAACCGTTACATTTTTCGGCCGATCGTAAAATGCCCTCGTCGTGGCTGAAATCAAGCACCGTATCGTAAGCGGGGGTATGGTGACCCACGTCGTAGCGCAGGCTTTCGTTCATCGGGGGAGCCTCCACGATCTTCCCCGGATTGAAAAGGAAGCGAGGATCCCAGGTCCTTTTCAGGTCAACGAGCAGATGGTACACGTCATCACCCAGCATTTCCTGGAGAAATTGTCCGCGTACCCGACCGTCCCCGTGTTCCCCGCTGAGACTGCCCCGGTATTTCTTCACCAACCGGGCTACATCCCGCGTGATCTCATAGAACTTTTGCTGCCCCGCTTCCGACTTCAGGTCCAGAATGGGGCGCAGGTGCAGTTCCCCCGCTCCCGCGTGAGCGTAGTAAACGGGATGCTGCTGGTACACGTCCATCAGTTTGCTGAATTCGGCGACGTAGTCGGCCAGGTCCGGCAGGGCGACCGCCGTATCCTCGATACACGCGACTGCCTTGGCATCGCCGACCATGTTGCCCAAGATGCCGAGACCGGCGGACCGGAGGGCCCAGACTTTAGCCGTGTTTTTTTGGGCGGCGAGCGCAGGAGCAGCGTAAGCCGGTTCGTCGAGCTGACCGGACTCCATCAATCGCTGGCCCAGACCATTCGCCAGAGACAGTGCCTCCTCATCAGTTGCTGCCCGGTATTCTACCAATAGTAGTGCCCGCGGATTTCCTTGTACAAAGGCGGCGTTGCGGCGCTGGTCCGGGTTCTCCAGTGCGAGATTCAGAATGGTATCGTCCATCAGCTCACACATGAAGGGTTCCGTTTGCATGGCAGCCTGCGTGGCACGCAGGGAAGCATCGATGGACCGGAAATGGAGAGCCACCACCGCCGACCCTTCCGGGGGCAGCGGCAGGATATTAACGGTCAGCTGGGCGGTGAAGGCCAGCGTACCCTCGGAACCCGCCAGCAGTGGGCAGAGGTCGAGCTTCCCCTTCGGATGACCGGATTCGTATTGCCGGGCCAGGAGATCGAGGGCGTAGCCGTTATTGCGCCGGGTGACTTCGGCTTTGGGATAAGCCTCCCGGATGCGGCGTCGGGTTTCGGGATCCGACAGCGTACGGTGAAGGAAGTTCTGGACTTGCCTCACGATCGGGGAGTCGGGTACTTCCTGCGCTCCGTCGCCCAAAGACTCCACGCTACCATCCGCCAGGACCACCCGGGCGGCACGTACGTGATCGCGGGTGCTGCCTACGGTGATGCTGGTGCTGCCGCAGCTATTGTTGCCGAACATCCCCCCCAGGGTACAGCGATTGGCCGTGCTCGTGTTGGGTCCAAACCAGTACCCATGTTCCGCCAGCGCAACGTTTAGCTGGTCGCGGATCACGCCGGGCTGTACGATGGCGTAACCCGCTTCGACGTTTATCTCGATGATGTCGCGCATATGACGACTGACGTCAACGACCAGGCCCGAACCGACGGCCTGCCCCGCCAGGCTGGTCCCTCCCGCACGGGGGGTAATGGAGAGCTGGTGAGCCCTTGCAAAATCAACGCAGGCTACGATATCGGCTTCGGTACGGGGAAAGGCTACGGCTTGCGGCACCTCCCGGTAAACGCTGGCATCGGTGGCGAAAAGAATGCGGGATAGGCCGTCGGTTTCTAACTCACCTTGCAGGCGAGTCGACAATTCCGGCCAGGGGATAGCGGTGGTGGGCATGCGGTGAAATTACGGAAGCGCACGTACGCGACCTTCCTCACAATAAGCGCACGGCAAAAATGGTTACTTTTGCGGCCTCCGAAGGCCCTGTTTTCTTAGCTACCGGACATAACACAAGCATATGATCAAGTTCGTAATTGGACTCCTCCTGCCCGTATTTCTGGCCTTTCCCCTGGCCGCGCAGGACGATAGTGACGTACTGTTCACCGTGAGCGGTGACCCCGTCACCGTGGGCGAATTCCGCTATATCTACTCCAAAACCAACGGAGACGACGCCGACTTCAGCCGGGCGAGCGTCATGGAATACCTGGACCTCTACGAGCGGTTCAAACTGAAGGTGGCCCGGGCCCGGGAGATGGGGCTGGACACCGTGGTTGCCCTGCAGAACGAACTGGAAGGCTACCGGCAACAGCTGGCCGACAATTATCTACTTGATAAAGAGGTCACCGACAAGCTGGTATCGGAATTATACGAACGCAAACAGCGGGATGTCGACTTCAGCCATATCCTGATCAGTCTTGCCTCGCTGAATCCGGCCGACACACTGGCCGCCTACGAGCGGGCAATGGAAGTGATGGACGGACTAACCGCCGACAACTTTACCGAGCGTGCCGCTGAGGTGAGCGACGACGCTTACAGCAAGGACGAAGGAGGTCACATCGGATACGTTAGTGCGCCCCTGCCCCAAGGCATGTACCGCCTGGAAGAGGCAATCTATAGCGCTTCCGACAATGAGGTGGTCGGCCCCGTGCGTACACCCGCCGGATATCACCTAATCATGAAGCAGGGCTCCCGCCCGGCCTACGGGGAAGTAGAGATCGCCCACATCTTACTGCGGAAATCACCCGAAGTGGACCCCGCCACGCAGCAGCAGCGCGCCGAAGAAGCCCGGGCGGCCCTGCGCGATGGCCAGACGTTCGAGGACGTTGCCGCCGAATACAGCGAGGATGACAAAACGAGCCGGCAGGGCGGCTACATCGGCTTCTTCGGCATCAACCGGTACAATGAAACCTTCGAGGAAGCCGCCTTCGGCCTCTCGGAAGACGGCGAGATCAGTGAAGTGATCGAAAGCCCCGTCGGCTTTCACATCCTGAAACGCATTTCCCACCGCGGCATACAACCCGAGGCAGAACAGGCCCCTCTTTTAGAAGCGGCCGTGCGGCAGGACACCCGCTTTGCGGAAGCCCGGAAAGCGCTTTTTGACCGCCTCGAGCGGGAGTACGGTACGCGCAAAGTGGATGCTAACTATACCTCCTTCGTGAACGGACTGGATTCAACATTTTTTCAACTCGGTGCGGACTTAAGCGGCGCTGACCGGGAAGCGCCGATTCTGGAAATTGGCGATCGCCAGTACACCACCGGCGAGTTTGTGGAATACCTGGAAACCAACGCTCGCCTGCGGTCCAGCCTGGAAAGTCGTTTCGAGATAGATGGCGCGGTGGAAGCGCTGTTCGACAACTGGACGGACCAACAGGTCGAGCTTTACGCCGAAGCGCGCCTGGAGGCGCAGTTCCCTGAGTTCAAGGCCCTGATGCGGGAATACCGGGAGGGAATTCTTCTATTCGAAGCTACGAAGCTGGAAGTATGGGACCGGGCAGGGGAAGACACGACGGGTCTGGAAGCCTACTTTCAGGAACATCGCGACCAGTATCGCTTTGCGCCCCGCGTGCGGGTACTGAAGTATACGGTCGCTACCGCCCAGGGGATTGACGCCCAGGCAGTAGCCGACGCATCGGAGCGTAACACCTCCGCAGAATTGATCCAGGAGTTCGGTACCGAAGGCTTGCGGATCGAGGAGCAGGTATACGAAGAGGCCACTCTTCCAGCGGGGGTTACCTTCAAGAGCGATACGCGTTCGTCAGTGGATCAGGTGGATCGCAATACCGCCGTATTCTACCGCGTGGTGGAGATGCTTCCCGCCCGCCAGAAAGAACTTTCCGAGGCGCGCGGGTACGTCATTGCCGACTACCAGGACCAATTGGAACGCCAGTGGGTCGAAGCCCTGCGTAAAAAATTTGCGGTCGAGCGCAACGAAGCCGCACTCAACAAACTGATTGAGTCTTGAGCAAATACATTATGGCGGCCACCGCTGTCTTGTGTTTGCTGGGCTGTGGCCCGGCCGAGTCGGCGAACAGTGATAACCCCGTGCTCGCGCGGGTACACCAACGGGAACTACGCCTCTCCGAAATGGAAGGTATGTTCCCTGACGGTGCCACGGTGGCGGACAGTACGGTTATCATTGAAGCCTTTACTAACCGATGGGCGCGCGATGCCGTGCTGCTGTGGGAAAGCGAGCAAAATGCCCCGAGCGACCTCAATCTCGATCGACTGGTGCGTGATTACCGGGCCAGCCTGGTACGCAGCAGTTACGAAGAGCAATTGGTGTCGACCAAGCTTGACAGCTCCATTACGGCGGATGAATTGCGCAGGTTTTACGATGCCACCCAGGAGCAATACCAACTGGAAACACCCATTGTGCGTTGTTTATTTATGCGGGTACCGTACCCTACCCCAGAGGAGGAAAGCCTTCAACTGTTATGGAACAACGGAAACCCGGAAGATACCGCCGCCCTGCGGCGGTATGCGCGTAAGTACGCCGAGGTAGCCCTGTTGGACCAGGCATCCTGGTATGGGCTGGAACAGATCGCCTCCCAGCTGCCGGAAGGCACCCTGACGGCCGACAATGTGAACACTAAACGGGAGTTCACCCAGCTGGATGGGACCAACCGGTATTACTTTCGCCTCTTTGATTTGCGGCCCCGCCTGGAAATCGCGCCGCTCAGTTACGTGGAAAGCCAGGTCCGCCGGGCCATCCTCCACGGTCGTAAGCGGGAGGTTCTCGAAGATACCCGGGAGGAAATCTTCAGCCGGGAACTTCGGCGCGACAACATTCAATTTTTTACCAACCGTTAACCGGAACCATGAATAACATCCTCGCCCTTCTGCTGTGTCTTACAGCCTCCAGCGTCTTTGCCCAGAACGGTGCCGTGATCGACGAGGTTATCGCGCGCGTGGGTAGTGAGTACGTCTTACTATCCGAGTTGGAAGAGCAGTACGCCCTTGCCGAATCCCAATCCAACGAAGCGCTGCCCGCCGAAGCCCGTTGCGCTATGCTGGACCAGACCCTGGTCGGCAAATTGCTTTACAATCAATCCAAACTCGACAGCGTCGAAGTCACCGACGGAGAGGTCGAAACGCAGTTGAATGCGCGCATCGACCGTATCCTTAGTTATATGGGTGGCGATATCAACCAGTTCGAAGATTACTACGGGCAGAGCATTACCGCTACCAAGGAACAATTCCGGGAGGACCTTCGCGAGCAGCTCGCGGTGGACCGGATGCGCGGCTCCGTCGTTCAGGAAGTGAAAGTCACGCCGGCGGAGGTCAAGAATTTCTTTGCGGAGATCCCCCGCGACAGTCTCCCCTACTTCAACTCCGAAGTGGAAGTCGGTGAGTTGGTTGTTCGTCCAACGGCCAATGACTCGACCCGGGCCGCCGTCGTGGAACGGCTGGAAGGACTGCGGGAACAGATCCTGGCCGGCACGATCACCTTTGAAGAAGCCGCCCAGCAGAATAGTGCCGACGGCAGCGCGCGCGGTGGTGGTGACCTGGGCTGGACCCAGCGGGGAAAATTCGTCGCCGAGTTTGAAGCCGCGGCCTATAACCTCGACCCGGACGAGATCAGCGACATTGTCGAAACCGAATTCGGATACCACCTTATTAAACTGCAGGGACGTCGCGGTAACTCGATCCGGGTGAGCCACATTCTTCTGCAGCCCACTATCACGGAAGCGGACATGGAAGAATCGCGCGTATTGCTCGATAGCATTGCCAACCTGATCCGGGTAGACTCTTTCTCGTTCAGCTATGCTGTAAAGCGATTCGGTTTCGATAAAGTCCAGAGTTACAACAACGACGGGCGGATGTCCAACCCGGCCAGCGGCAATACTTTCTTTGAAATCGGTGACCTGGACCCCGACGTCTACTTTGCCATCGACGAGCTGGGCCTAGACTCCCTGAGCGGTGTCATGGAGTTCCGTAGCCCTACCGGCGACCCCCTTTTACGGGTCGTCCAGTTACAGTCGCGCACCTCCCCCCACCGGGCCACCCTCAGTCAGGACTACGCCAAGATTCAGGATGCCACGCGCAATGCCAAGCAACAGCAATATCTGAGTGACTGGATCCAGGACAAAGTAGGGTCGACCTTTATCAAGATCGATGAACGCTATCAGCCCTGCCCCCAAATCAAGACCTGGATGGAGGATAGTCGCAAGATCACCGTCGGAGGCAGCGATGGGAAGGTGGTGACCGGCAAGTAACGCTACGAGATTTAAGCCACGCTGGATTCGCCGGAAGCGGAACGTAAGGGCCCCAAGTGCCTTTTATCCCCCGTTCCTGGTCTCTAAGAGCCGTTTTTGGGGTCGGTGAAATGTTAAATTCCACCCGAAACATATAGTACTCAGCCAGGCCCGGAAATTATTCCATTTATGGAAAGGCTGATAAACACTAGGTTCCGGCATAGATTTAGAAAAAAAATGCTTCCGTCAACACCATGCCCACCACATGGTCCGTTATACTTTCAACGACACGATGAAAACAATACTTTTAATCCTCATTTCAAGTTTTCTTGGTACCCTATTCGCTCAAACTGACAGTCCTGTCGGTCGGTGGAAAACACTGGACGACGATACGGGTGAGGCGAAGAGTATCATCGAAATTTACCAACAGGGTGAGGCTTACCACGGTAAGATCGCCGAAATCCTGACGGGTAATGACGATGCGGTCTGCAGCGAATGCGACGGCGACCGAAAGGGCCAGCCCATTTTAGGCATGGTTATCATCGAGGAGTTATCGGTTGATAACGACGAACCCGGGGAGTGGGAAGGAGGCAAGATCTTCGACCCCCAATCAGGATCGGATTATCGGCTGAGCGTCTGGTACGAAGACGGGAACGCAGATGAGCTCTACGTTCGCGGTAAGCACTGGACCGGATTATATAGGACACAGAAATGGATCCGGGAGTAACCGGATTTTATAACGGCCCGGGCCACGTTTTTGGTCGGGTCAGCATCTTTCATTTGACACTTTTGAATTTACACAATTACACTTTCCATGAAGCAAGACTTTACCCAAGAAGATTTGGTTGCGTACATCTATGGCGAAGCCAGCAAAGCTCAGATCAAGGCCACGGAGGCCGCTCTGGCCGGCGATCCGCTGCTCGTTCACCAGCTCACCGAACTGGTGGAGAGCCAAGCTAGCCTGCCCAAAGTGATGTTCAATCCCCGCCGGCGCATCGTGAAGGCCATTCTCCGCTACGCTCGCAGTGAACCAGCGCCACAACTTTGCTATTAGCAAACGCATTAAAAAAGCACCACCGATAACTTCGGTGGTGCTTTTTTCATTTAACCCACCCTGCTATGCTAGAATC
>JBASAV010000424.1:0-8983 GCA_049650785.1 Lewinella sp.
GCGCCCGCCCTGGAGTACAGCGAGGGTAAGTTCAGCGGGCAATGGATCATGTAAGCCAGCTGCGCTACCTTGCAGCCGATGGCTAAACTTCGCAGGAACCATACCTCCAGGGGCGGCGCGGCGGCCGGTACGACCATCTTTAAGGTGACCGTCTTCGCGCTCATCCTCTTCGGGATGATCTGGGCCTTTCATCATTTTAGACGGGGCGCCGGAGCGCAGGAAGTAAACCGCACCGACTACGCCGGAAAAGCTTACTACCTACCCTCCTCCAATGGCAAGCCGGTTGTCGAGCACGGCGGCTTCACCCTTGCGTACGCCGAAGACTGGGAACAGGCGGCGTGGGTGGCCTACATTTTGAACGCCGACGAACTGCACCGGGAATGGACACCCCGCAAAGATAATTTTCGCTCCGACCCCCTGATCGATTCCGGATCCGCTGTTGACGATGACTACCGGGGAAGCGGGTACGACCGGGGCCACCTGGCGCCGTTCGCCGATTTCGCATGGAATGCAGCGTACGCCGACGAAACCTTTCTGCTGTCTAATATCAGCCCGCAGGCAAGGCAATTCAACCAGGGCATCTGGCGCGAACTGGAAGAATTGGTTCGGGACTGGGCTGGTCGGTCCGGCAGATTGTACGTTGTCACCGGGCCCGTACTGACCGAGTCTCCGAAGGGCTACATTGGGCGGGAAAACCGAGTGGCTGTTCCCGCCACTTACTTTAAGGTCTTGCTGGATTTGGAAGAACCGGAACAGAAGGGGATTGCCTTCCTCATCCCAAACGCCGTAAGTTTTCAGCCGCTACCAGACTATGTGGTGAGTATAGACGCCGTAGAAAGGCTGACGGGCATCGACTTCTTCCCCGAGCTTATGCCCCAGGATCTGGAAGATGTACTGGAACGCGAGGCAAACCCCGATCTTTGGCTTTTCAGCAAGCAGAAATTCGATCGCCGGGTCGGGAAGTGGAATAACGTAAAATAACGAGCATGGCACAGACGGAAGCATTCACCAAATCAATGGAGGACGGATACACCTTCGAAGGACCTTCTTTCGTGCTCGGGGGCGCGATGCTCGGAGAAGAGGCGGAGACGGGTACACTTGTGCGGATTCCCTTGGGCACGCTTAACCGCCACGGCCTCATTGCCGGCGCTACCGGTACCGGCAAGACAAAAACCCTACAGATCATCGCCGAGCAGCTGAGCCGCGAAGGGGTACCCAGCCTGCTGATGGACATCAAGGGGGATTTGAGCGGTATTGCCGTGCCGAGTGGCGGCCACCCGAAGATCGACGAGCGGCATGCCGCCATCGGAATCCCCTTCAGCGCCGGCGGCAGTCCCGTTGAACTACTTACACTGAGTGATGAACCGGGGGTACGGCTGCGGGCTACGGTCCTGGAATTCGGGCCGGTGCTTTTCTCCAAGATGTTGGATCTGAACGACACGCAGTCCGGTATCATGGCGGTCACCTTCAAATACGCGGAAGACAGTAAGCTGCCACTATTGGACCTGAAAGATCTCCGCAAAGTCTTGCAGTACATCACCAACGAAGGGAAGGAGGAAGTGGAGAAGGAGTACGGTCGCATTGCCTCGGCTTCGGTCGGGGCCATCATGCGCCGGATCGTCGAATTGGAGAGCCAGGGGGCGGACCGATTTTTCGGCGAGCGCAGTTTTGAGGTGCAGGACCTTACCCGGCTGGATGAAAACGGCCGGGGCGTGGTCTCCATCGTGCGATTGACCGATATGCAGGACCGGCCTAAGCTCTTCTCCACCTTCATGCTGCAGTTACTCGCGGAGATCTACGCTACCTTTCCCGAGGAGGGTGACCTCGACCGGCCTAAGCTGGCGGTGTTCATTGATGAAGCTCACCTGGTTTTTGAAGAGGCTACGGATGCCTTGCTCGATCAGTTGGAAGCCATCATCAAACTGATCCGCTCGAAGGGGGTCGGCCTCTTTTTCGTTACCCAGAATCCCGCCGATATTCCTTCCGATGTGCTCGGGCAACTCGGCCTCAAAGTACAGCATGCCCTGCGCGCCTTCACCGCCAAGGACCGGAAAGCCATCAAACTGGCCAGTGAGAACTACCCCCTCACCGATTACTACGACATCGATCAAACTCTGACGGAGCTGGGCACCGGCGAAGCCTTCGTTACCGCGCTGGATCGCAAGGGGCGCCCTACCCCGCTCGTCCGCACCCTCCTACGTGCCCCCGAAAGCCGCATGGACGTATTGACCGATCAGGAGATCAGCCGGTTGGTGGATGACTCTCCCCTCGTGAAGCGCTACAATCAGGCAGTCGATCGCGAAAGTGCCTACGAGATCCTGGAGCAAAAACTGGCCCGCGCCAAAGAGGATGAACACCGCGAAGAGATGCGGGAGCAACGCGAGAAGGCCGCCCGCACCACTACTTCCCGCAGCGGTCGGCCACGCCGGCAAAAATCGATGCTCGAGGAAGTAATGGACAGCACCCTGGCGCGGCAGGTAAGCCGTACGGTGGCCCGCGAGGTCACTAGGGGAATTCTCGGGGTGTTGGGCCTACGCCGGCGGCGGTAGGACTAGTGGTCTGCCGAACGCAGCGGTAGCGGAGTTCGTCCGCCCACGGGTCACTCAGAACAGATAATGCCCGTACTCACCCTACCTTCTGGGCAGACCAGCTAGCGCTGGGCGGACCAGAAGGCAGGGCAGACGTGCTTCGTTCGTCGGACCAGTAGGCTATCCCTTAAACTTCTTCACCGCCTCCGTAAGCCGCGGCAGTACTTCAAACAGGTCACCCACCACGCCGTAATCGGCAGCCTTGAAGAACGGAGCATCGGCATCCTTGTTGATCACGACGATCGTCTTGGAATTATTGACACCGGCCAAGTGCTGGATGGCACCGCTGATACCGGCGGCAATGTACAGGTTGGGGCGGATCGCTACGCCGGTCTGACCGACGTGTTCGTGGTGGGGGCGCCAGTCGCTGTCCGCTACCGGGCGGCTACAGGCCGTGGTGGCGCCCAGGGCGTCGGCCAGGTCGGTAATGACATCCCAGTGCTCAGGGCCCTTCACGCCTCGCCCGCCACTGACGACAAGTTCGGCTTCCGGAAGCGGTACGCGACCGGTCGCGACCTGGTGCTCGACTACCTTCGTTTTCGGTTCTGGCAGGTCGAGGGTTAAATCTTCGACGGTGGCATCACCGCCCACCTCTTCGACGCGGATGGAGTTGCCCGCCAGGCTGATCACCTTCACATCGGTCAGAATTTGCACATCGGCAAAGGCTTTACCGGAGAAGACCGGCTTGGTAACCGTGAAGTAGTTGTCTTTCATCATGGGTACGCCATTCGCGCCGGCTACCGACCCGGCCTCCAGGCGTGCGGCCAGTCGCCCGGTGATATTCTTGCCAGTACTATTGTGCGGCAGTATGATGACCGTGGCGCCGAGCTTCTTGGCTGCTTCGGCAATCGCTACGGTATAGACCGCGGCATCAAAACCTTCCAGGTGTGGCGAGGTAACCCGATGGATGGTACCCGCACCGTATTTTCCTAAATCTTCCGCGCCCGGGGTATCTCCCAAAACCAGCGCGTGACACTCCGTACCCAATACATCGGCTGTCTTTTTTGCATAGTTGACGAGTTCGTGGGCTACTTTTTTGAATTCTCCGTTGGTTGCTTCCGCGTATACGAGGACCATATCTTATCTATATTTTGATTGTAAAAGGACTAAAGCGACTACCGTACTAAATAACCTTGGCTTCTTCGTGCAGCAGCCGCACCAGCTCGTCCATATTTTCCGGATCGATGAGCTTTACGCTTCCTTTTTCTTCCGGTTTGCTGTAGCTGGCAATGCGGGTGGTATCGGGATAGTCGACGGGGGGAACGACTTCCAGCGGCTTCCGCTTAGCCATCATAATTCCACGCATGTTAGGGATGCGCTGTTCGGCCATACCCTTCGCCGCGCTTAGCGCTATGGGAGCGGTTACCTTGATGACCTCTTCTCCTCCTTCGATGTCCCGCGTAACGGTAGCCTGCGACCCATCCATTTCCAGTTTGATCGCGTCTCCGATGTACGGCAGATCGAGAAACTCCGCTACCATGGCGCCGACTTCGGAGGCATTGTAGGAGATGGTTTCCTTTCCAAAAAAGAGGACATCGTAATCCTTGCCACGGGCGTACTCCGCAATCTGACGAGCGGTGAATAAGCTGTCCTTTTCCTCCGATACATCGATGCGTACGGCGTCGTCCGCGCCTATCGCCAGTCCCTTCCGAATGATGGAATCATTGTCAGCGGGTCCGACATTCAGTACGGTAACGGTTCCGCCCGCAGCTTCCTTCAATTCAAGTGCGCGGACTAGGGCGTACCATTCGTCGTAAGGGTTCATGATGTACTGGACGCCGCTCGTATCGATGTCCTTCCCATCGGCGGTTAGCTGGATTTTGGTGGTGGTTTCCGGCGTCTTGCTGACGCAAACTAGCAATTTCATAAAGATCGTTTAAGCGCAAATATAAAGTCACCGAGCGCCCAAAAGTGCGACCAGCGAATTTTCGCTAATGCAACGATCCTACCGACCGGATGGTTTAGCCGCCATCGTCTTCGGTTGGCCGGATCCTGACCGCCGGTGCCACCTGACAATAGCTCCCGCCACGCCGGCTCCAAGGAGTACGCCTGCTACCGCATCCGTAGGCCAGTGCTTTGCCGCCCGTACGCGTAAATAGGCGGTTCCGCCCGCCACCCCTACGGCCAGCAGCCGACCGTAAGCCGCCAGGGGCCTGTCGTAGGCTTCCAGCAGTGCGGCAAAGAGGACCGCGCCCGCAGTGGCATTAGCAGCGTGCCCCGATAGAAAAGCCGCCCGATCCCCCCGGGTCAGTGTCCATTCCGCCATCCAGTTAGCATTATAGATGTAGGGACGCGGCCGGTTGGCTGTATTCTTAATAAGGCTACCCAGGGCAAAAGTGAGGAGCATGGTCTGCAACCACATGAGTAGAATGAGGGGGTAGTCCTGCCTGATCCGGGCGTCAAAACTTAATAGCAGGGGCAACGTCGGTCCCCCGTATAACCCAAAGTCGGCACGGTCCGCCGCCTGCTGATTCTTCACCGTGTAACCCAACCGATCGATGGGGTTGATTTCATCCCCCTCGTATTCACCGAAATAAGGGGAATACACCGGCTCCACATCCTGCCGGTCCGCCCATATGGCAGCTGCCAGCAGGCCGATACCCGCAAAAAGCAGGGAGACTTCACGGCGGGGTCGGAGTTCGAAGGGCATCACTATCTATGGATAGCTCCGGTGGGGGTAAAGGTTTGGACCTACTGCTGTTGCTGGACCTGTATCTGTCGCACCTTGTTATCCTGCCCCTGCTTTTCGACCTTGGTGACCAGGTCGTCGATCCAGTCATCGGGGATTTCGTGAATAACGTCACGAAGCTTGCTCCCCCACATACTAGCCAGGTGTCCGGTGTCCTTCTCTTCAAAACGCGTCTCGTGCATAAATCCGGTGTCCTTATGGTAGATGACCATGTCGATAGGATAGCCGACGTCATTGGCACTCACCCGCGTGCTGTCAAAGCTCAGGAAGCCACATTTAATGGCAAAGTTGAGCGGGGATTCGTAGGTCAGGGTACGATTGAGGATGGGCTTGCCATAACCCGAATTGCCGATAATGGTAAAGGGCGTAGCTTCTCCTATCTCGATCCAGTTACCCTCAGGATAAAGCAAGTAAAGCTTGTGGTCTTTGTCTTTCTCCAGCTGTCCGCCAACGATAGTGAACAGATTGAACGACAGACCGGAAGCCGCCAGGCTGGCCTTATCCTCGTCAGCCACCCTGCGTAATTGCTCACCAAAGGCATTGACGGCCTGGTACATCTTGTCGAAATGAATCGATTCGTTCTCCAGCACCTCCTCGAAGTAGGTGACGGCCTTGTCCCGCACCGAGCGCAGCCCGCTCGTCATCAGGAAGATGTTGTTCTTCCCCTGCTTGTGTATGGAAATTTTCTTAGCGGAGGTCGTCTCGCTTCCGGAAGTAATGCGGGTATCCGCGATGGCTACAAGTCCTTTTTTGACGCGAATGCCCAGGCAATAGGTCATGTGATTAGTGGTTTAACGCTGATGCTGTGATTGGGACTGCGTGGAAGTCGGTGTACTAACCACATTAAAGTAGGTGCGTTCGATGTCATCGTGTAAAGAATAGACTTCCGCCAGCGCCGTATTGAGGGCCTCGATCGGATTATCGCTGATGGCATCGTAGTCCAGGTACCTGAAGTATGAGTACAGCTTACCCGCGCGGTACTGTACCGGTTCCCGGACATCTTCACGCCCGTGCAGCCGGGCCAGCAGACCGACCACCCGTTCCATATTGTAGGTTATCGAACGGGAGAATTCCGGGTGGCCGATGAGAAACTCGAGGGTGGTACGCCGCGTCTGTCGCCGCTGGTAGGCCCGCCGGTGCATGTCGAAGCCCTCTACCACTTTCAATAAGATCGTTTGCTGATACAGCTTGAGCACTTTGTTCTCGTTGGGACCACCGCTGTCGGAGATCACATCGGCGTCGTTAAGCTTGCTATTCACGATCCGGATCACCTGCGCTACCCGTTCCAGGTGAATGCCCAGCTTGACGAACACCCACGACTGATCGTGCAGTAGCGTATCGTGTATTCTGGACCGGATGATAGCGCATTGCCGCCCCACCTCGAAGGTGTAATCGTACAGACCCCGCACCGCGAAGTCTTCCGAATCTATCCGGTCGCTGTACAGGTAGAAGCTATTGATCGCTTCCCACAGCTCCGTGGAGATCACGTGCCGCACGCTTCCCGCATTCTCGCGCGCCATCTTTACCGTAGACCGGATGCTGGTGCGCATATCGTAATCCATCCCCACCTTCTGCAACACATCCGTCTCCACCAATTCCCCCTCCTCCTCGAAGGGCGTCCCGTACATATTCAGGATCGATTGCAGGATGAAGTGCTTACTCTGACTCATCGGCGCGTCAAGCATTGAGAAGTACTGCACGCGCAGGTAACGGGCCAGGTGTTCCGACCGCTCGATGTAGCGGCCGGTCCAGTATAGGGTGGAAGCGATTCTGGCTAGCATAGATAATTCGTGAGTAGCTGAATTTGTGAATTGGTGAATGGCTGCATTAGTGAATTGCTGGCTTACAGAATGATCGTACGGGCGGGACTAGCGATCCCCTTTATGACGCCCAAATTTCGAATCCCCGTCAGCGGAGCGGTACCTATTCACGAGTTCAATAATTCAATAATTGAGCATTTAGCAAATAACCCAGGTATCCTTAGATCCCCCGCCCTGGCTGCTGTTTACGATAAGGCTACCTTTTTTCAGAGCCACGCGGGTAAGACCACCCTTCAGGATGCGGGTCTTGTCGCCCCCCAGTAGCGTGAAGGTGCGCAGGTCGATGTGTCGGGGCTCGAAGCGGTTCTCCTCCTCGATGTAGGTGGAGTGCGTGCTGAGCATGATTTTGGGTTGGGCAATGTAGTTACGAGGATCGGCCTTGATCTTTTCCGCGAGTACGGCCAGTTCAGCCTTGGTGAGGCGGTCGCAGATCTCTACCCCGTATCCGCCGGACATGTCCACCGGTTTAACGACCAACTCGGCGAGGTGCTCCAGGGTGTAGGCGAGGTCCTCCGGCCGGCCACAGATGTAGGTAGGCACGTTGCTGATGATGGGCTCCTCCTTAAGGTAGAAGCGGATCATATCGGGCACGTAAGCGCAAATGGCTTTATCATCGGCAATGCCAGTACCCGGGGCATTGACGATCGCTACCCGGCCTTTAGCGTACGCGCGCATCAGGCCGGCTACACCCAGTATGGAATCCTTGCGGAAGGCTTCGGGGTCGAGGAAGGCATCGTCGATCCGGCGGTAGATCACATCTACTCGTCGCCGTCCGTTGATCGTTTTGAGGTAGACGGTATCGTCGTCTACATACAGGTCGGGACCCTCCACCAGGTCGCAGTCCATCAGGCGAGCCAGCAGGCTGTGCTCGTAGTAGGCGGAGTTGAAGGGACCGGGGGTGAGTACCACGCAGCGAGGAGCGTCCTCCCGTTCCGGAGCCACGGAGTGTAAGGTTTGCAGCAGCATCGCCGGGTACTCATTCACGGCGTGTACCGGGACGTGACGGAACATGCTGTAGAGCGTGCGCCGCATTGCTTCCCGGTTACTCAGCACATAGCTGACGCCGGAGGGGCTGCGGAGGTTATCCTCCAGGACGTAAAAGTTACCGTCGGTATGCCGCACCAGGTCCGTTCCGCAGACGTGCGTATAAATCTTACCCGGAGGAACGAAGTCCTCCATGCTTTTTACGTAGTGCGAACTGCTTTTGACCAGTTCTTCCGGCACCACCTTTTCGCGAAGAATGGCCCCCTTCCCGTAGACATCGCCCAGAAATTCATTGAGCGCGCGGTTCCGCTGTTCCAGTCCGCGTTCCAGCTTGGCCCACTCCTCGACGTCGATAATGCGGGGAAAGAGATCGAAGGGAAATATTTTCTCGCGTCCGCCCCCTTCTTCACTGTACACGGCGTAGGTGATGCCCTGATTGAGAAAGGACAGTTTTGCGCTCTCATTGAGTCGCTGAAAGTCACCGGCGTGCAGTTCGTCAAATACCTCCCGGATACCGGGGTAATTGGAATACGCGTGGGTAAACGGGGTGAACACTTCATCGAGCGTTCCGTCCGGGACGGCGTAGCCCGCAAAGAGTCCGGTCGGCTCGCTCATGGGTGCGTGGTTTAAAGGGGTGCGTTACAGGCGGTAGCAACCCCCGAATACCCGTTGTGCGAAGCAGGAGCGGATAGGCGATTGGTTACTAACCGTCAACAAAGTACAAACATCGGTGATATATGGTATACCTTGTAATCCCCCAGCAAACCATTTGCGTCCATGCCTATTCGCGTTGCTATCCGACACCGGACCCACTATGACTACGACCGGTCGATAAAATTATCGCCGCAGGTGATCCGCTTACGGCCTGCCCCCCACGCCCGTACACCCATCCAGGCTTACAG
>JBASAV010000425.1:0-2959 GCA_049650785.1 Lewinella sp.
GTGGTTCGGACGACCACGGCGCGGCTTACCGACCCCTTCTTGACGTTGCCGGCGGGAGAGGCATCCTGTACACTGACGACGATTTGGTCGCCGATGGTCGCGTAACGACGCTTTGAGCCTCCGAGTACCCGAATACAGAGCACTTCCCGGGCGCCGCTGTTATCCGCTACGCGTAAACGTGATTCCTGTTGGATCATGACAAATTTCTTTTAATGCCGTTGGCGATTGGATTACTTGGCCTTCTCCAATACGGAGATGAGGCGCCAGCGTTTGCGGCGACTGAGTGGCCGACATTCCATGATGCGG
Organism: Lewinella sp.; assembly: GCA_049650785.1. Taxonomy (GTDB): domain Bacteria; phylum Bacteroidota; class Bacteroidia; order Chitinophagales; family Saprospiraceae; genus Neolewinella. Next base: position 307 of record JBASAV010000425.1, read on the forward strand.
ACGAGGTCACCAATCTGGCATTCGTTGCTCTCATCGTGGGCGATGAGCTTCTTTGTTTTCTTGACGTACTTACCGTAGATGGGGTGCTGCAGACGACGCTCGATAGCGACGGCTATCGTTTTATCCATCTTGTTGCTGACGACAAAGCCATCCCGGGTTTTGCGCTCGTTACGACCTCCCTCCTTGGCGCTGGACTCGCTAGCTGCCTCGTTAGAAGCAGATTTACTGCTACCGCTACCCGTAATACTTTCAACCGCTTGGGTCGCTGTATCGACGGCCGTATCGACGGCTCCGGTTACCTGGTCCAGAACGCTTTCGTCTTGACCTTCCTTGGATTGATCCTTCTCCGGGGTGTTCTTTTCTTCGTTACTCATCTTGACAATTACTTTTTACGGCGGCGACGAATGTTATCCCGTTTCTCCAGTTGTTCGGGCGACATGGCTTCGAGTTCCCGGCGACGTAGCTCGGTTTTGATCCGGGCTACATCACGGCGAACCGTGCGCAGTTGCAGCGGATTCTCGATGCCGTTCACGGTGTGGTCGAACGTCATTTTTTCAAGACTGGTAACGCTCTCGTTCAGCTGATCCTTAAGATCGGCCTCGGAGGCATCCCGCAGCTCTAATGTCTTATTACTCGCCATCGGTTTTTTTATTCTGCTGCTCTGAAGAACTAGGGCTCCGGAGCGGATACTATTTAATGGTTTATGCGATCTACCCCTGGTAGTCGATCCGGGTGATGATCTTGGTCAGGACGGGCAGCTTCTGTGCGGCAAGCCGCAGAGACTCTTCGGCTACTTCGCGGGTCACCCCGTCGAGTTCGAAAAGGACGCGACCGGGCTGAACCTGTGCCACCCAGTGGTCGAGGGCACCCTTACCCTTACCCATACGCACCTCCAAAGGCTTGCTGGTGATGGGCTTATCGGGGAAGATGCGGATCCAAACCTTACCCTCCCGTTTCATATGGCGCGTCATAGCGATACGGGCGGCTTCAATCTGTCGGTTGGTGATCCGTCCGGAATCCAGGCTTTTGAGCCCGAAGGTTCCGAAGGAAACCAAATTACCACGGCCGGCCAGGCCCGTATTACGGCCCTTCTGCTGCTTGCGGTATTTCGTTCTTTTCGGCTGTAGCATGGTACTAAATTTGAAGAGGGCTCTCTTAGAGCGGGGCAAAGGTACACTTTTCCCCGGACAATGAAAAGCATTACGCTCGATTTCTTCCGAGCAAAATAAAGCAAGGTAGAAGCGGTCGGTGACCAGCTACTACCCTGCCTTTCGGGATGGAAACCAGCGCAAATCTTGGCTTGATGGTTTCCGGTCGGTTGTTCTCGCCAAAGGCGGTTAAGTCATTTTCCCGGGACTACCGGGTGCAGGTGGGACAAATTGTCCCGGCATCATCGGTGGAGGTGCCTAGCGGCGACCGCCACGTCCGCCACCACCACCGCCGCCGCCGCCACGGCCGCCACGTCCGCCGCGGCGTTCGTCGCCTTTAGTGGTCAGGCCGGCGTTGGGGTTCAGGTCTCGCTTGCCGAGCACTTCGCCCTTACATAGCCAAACCTTGATGCCGATACGTCCGTAAACGGTGTGCGCTTCTTTGTTTGCGTAATCGATATCAGCACGGAAGGTGTGCAAGGGGGTACGTCCCTCCTTGTACTCCTCGTTCCGGCTCATGTCCGAACCGTTCAGACGACCCGCAATGCGGATCTTGATACCCTCGGCGCCGGCGCGCATCGTAGAGGCGATGCTCGTTTTGATCGCGCGACGGTAGTTGATCCGTGCTTCGATCTGGTTGGCGATCGACTCTGCAACGATATTGGCATCGAGTTCCGGCTTGCGGATCTCGATGATATTGATCTGGATATCCTTATCCGTGAGGCGGCGAAGCTCTTCGCGGATCTGGTCGATCTCCTTACCCCCCTTACCGATGATGATACCGGGGCGGGAGGTGTGAATCGTAAGGGTTACCCGCTTGAGGGTACGCTCGATGATGATACGAGCAATACCGCCTTTGTTGATACGCGTTTCGAGGTAGGAACGGAGCTTCTCGTCTTCGATGACGTTAGCCGCGTAATCTTTATCGGCGAACCAGTTGCTGTCCCAGCCGCGAATGTAACCGAGACGGTTACCTATTGGATTTGTCTTCTGACCCATGATATGTTATTCTTCGACGGTTTCTGGTTCGGTCTCTTCTACCTTCTCCGATGGGATAGGTAGGGTATTGCTAACCTTGATGGTAATGTGGCAGCTGTGCTTCCGGATGCGGTGTGCCCGACCGTGCGGTGCGGGACGAAACCGCTTGATCTGCGCGCCTGCATCGGCAAAGATCTCACTTACGATGAGGTCGTACTCATCGGCGCTTTCTAAGCCGTCGGTTTAGTACTCCCAGTTAGCGATGGCTGACAGGAGATTCTTGCGCAGCCAGATGGCGGCTTCTTGCTTACTGTACTCCAGGATACCCAGAGCTTCCCCAACGCGCTTTCCGCGAATCAGGTCGACGACGAGCCGCATCTTGCGGACCGACATCGGAATGCTATTTAAACTTGCTGTTGCTTCCATTATTGGATAAATTACGAGGGAACGGGTTAGTAAAGCGGGCCCGGGGGCGAGACCTTACTCTTCCTTCACTCCGTTTTAAAGTACGGTAGTACGGTAGACTG
>JBASAV010000426.1:0-1586 GCA_049650785.1 Lewinella sp.
TTCGTCAGGCCTGGGGTAACGGGGCTTTCACTGGTAGCCGGATCGTAATCATCGTACCACAAACCAATCGCGGCGAGAACTACTCCGGAAACCGCTTGCAGTTCGATGCGGGTCACGTCATCCTCCAGGCGGCGACCGTTGGGGAAGCCATCCATATTAGGGATGAATTGAAGCGTATCACTGCCGTTGTAGCGCGGATCGGTGAGACCGAGAACCGCAGCCTGTACCAGGCCAAGGGAGTTGAAGTCATCGCTGTTGCGGTCGGTGGCCGGTACGGCCATATTGAGGCGCAGCATATCACCGCCGTTGGGCAGGAAGTTGTTAATGAAGGGCTTGCCGGCGGCAAGGGGGTTACCGTCTTTACCGGTCGCTAACTGGTAGGGGGGCAGGTTGGGTACACCCGTGTGGAAGATCGGCCAAAGGTCAACCGAGCGGGGCATTCCGGGGCCGGGCAGCAGCAGGCCACCAAAGGCGTCTTCCGCCAGGGCGGTTCCGTCGAGGGCTTCGTTGCCCTTCAGTCCGTACAGACCATCGGCGCCATTGGTGAAGTCGTAGGCACCCAGACTGTTTTCCTGGATACGTAGGGGAGCGAAAGCGGGCACCGCCGCGGCGAAGTTGGCGGTATCCATGTATAGCGCCAGCTCGGGGTTGTAGAAGTACTGATCGAGGATCGTGTCACCAATTTCCTCGTGCGGCGTGAGCGCATTCCAGTAATCCTTCATACCCACCGGAATCACGGCTTCGTTGGTCAGGGGCATGCCCAGGCGGCTTACCTGAACGTACTCGTTGTCCGTAATTTCCGGACGGCTACCGTCATCCTGCAGAACGCGCATCTTCGGACGGGAGGTGGAGGCCCATACACCGATGATATAGTCAGGATCGAGAATGCTGGTAGGAGCGTCTTCGTTAGCACTTGGCTTGAGCAGGTCCACAATCGGGACGTGCATTACGATCGCGCTGGTGTTGAAGCAAGCCAGACCGTCGATGGGGTCGCCATTTTGACGCGGCGCATCACCTAGGTCAAAAATGCCACCCAGGTCAACAAAGAACGGATCGTCGATCGGACCCACGAAAACCTCGAAATCATTATCGTAGCTATTGATCTTGCTGTCGGCGTAGCTCTGGTAGCTATCCTCACCGAGCCCTACGGGACTGGTGATCGAGCGAGGGCCGATGTTCGGAGCGGGTACTTCCCCTTCGGCTACGAATAGCTTGACGTTGCCGTCTCCATCGATCATCTCCAGACGGTAGGTAGTCTTGAGGTTCTCCTGACCTAACCGAATGTTGAAGAACGTGCTGGGATCCTGATTGGTCCGGGTGAAGGTGAAACGATAGGTGATTTCATCACCCGGGGTCCGGGTGTTGTTGTCGACGTGAATTTCGTAGCGGATGTCCTCACCGAAGTGGTAATAATTCGGGCCGCCGTGCGGCAGCTGCATAGGGATGAACGTTGCCACCAGCGTGATCAGGCTGGAATCCTGGGGGGAACGGAAGGCGTAAACATCGACGTTGTCCGCCAGCGGATCGTCGGCGATGAGGGGGGCTTCCCGGTGACTGGAAGCGAAAACGGAGCTGCTGACTGCCAG
>JBASAV010000427.1:0-6812 GCA_049650785.1 Lewinella sp.
CCCCCTGGCTGTCCCTGGAGGGCGGCCCGGCCAAGGAGCAGGCTCTGCGCCAGGAAATGCTGGAGTTGTACCAGAAAGCCATGGTCAACGGCGTCGACCCCGATTCCCCGGATTACCTCAACTTCTACCGCCACGGCCGCCAGCCGCTGGTCGACGCCGCCTTCCTCGCCCACGCCTACCTGCGCGCGCCGGAGGTCCTTTGGGAACCGCTCGACGACACGACGAAGCAGCGGACCATCCAGGAGATGAAGAACACCCGCGTCATCCTGCCCTACTACGGCAACTGGCTGCTGTTTTCGGGTATGGTGGAGGCCTTCCTGCTCTACATCGATGAAGACTGGGACGAGATGCGCACCGCCATGGCCACCCGCAAGAACATCGAGTGGTACGTTGGCGACGGGATGTACGGCGACGGGCGCGACTTTCACTGGGACTACTACAACAGCTACGTGATCCAGCCCATGCTGCTCGACATCCTGAAGGTGCTCAAGGATAAGGGCAAGGAGGACGGCCGCAACTTTGACGATACCCTTAAGCGGGGGCGCCGCTTCGCCGAGATCCAGGAGCGCTTGATCAGTCCGGAGGGCACCTTCCCGGTGATCGGCCGCTCTATCGTGTACCGCTTCGGGGCCTTCCAGCACCTGGCGCAAATCAGCCTCTGGCAGGAGCTACCCGAGGAGATCAGCCCGGCCCAGGTACGACCCGCCCTGACCGCCGTACTGAAGAAACTCATGGAGGCGCCGGGCACGTTCGACGACGGCGGATGGCTACGGCTCGGCCTGGCCGGTCACCAGCCGGGACTGGCGGAGAGTTATATCTCCACCGGTAGTCTCTACCTGACCTCCGAAGGCTTCCTGCCGCTGGGCTTGCCGCCGGAGGCACCTTTCTGGTCCGCCGAAGCGCAACCGTGGACGAATAAGAAGGTGTTTGGCGGAGAAGACCTGGAACGGGATAGTGCGCTATATGGGTAGGCCTTCACTCGCTGGCCCGCGTGGCAGACACCACTGCGGAGTCGACGTACCTTCCAAAGCCGTTCCCTTGAATTATCATTGCCCGGCGAGGGTAATGAAAACATCCCGTCGGCAAACCAGCTACGCTGGGCGAACGACTAGTCACCCCACGAGCGAAGCGAGCTATCCCTAGCGGCAGCCATTCAGTCCTTCACCAATTCACCAATTCACTCCTACCCCAGGGCTCCCTCGGCGTACATTCGACGCAGTTCCTTCTTGTCGAACTTTCCCACGCTGGTCTTCGGAATCTCCTTGAGGTACACGAAGTCTTCCGGTATTTGGTACTTGGCGAAATCGTGTTCCAGTAGCTTCTTCAGCACTTCCGCGCTGACGGTTTCGTCACCATCCAGCCACACGACGGCCGCCAGGGGCCGTTCGATCCACTTCTCGTCCGGGATGGCGATCACGGCGGCCTCCTGCACCTTCGGGTGGGCCATGAGGGACGACTCCAGAGCGACGCTCGAGATCCATTCGCCGCCGCTCTTGATCAGGTCCTTGGTGCGGTCCTTGATCTCCATATAGCCGTCTTGGTCGATGGTGCTGACGTCGCCGGTGCGGAACCAGCCGTCGTCGGTGAAGCTCTCCTTATTGCCGGTCTTGAAGTAGGAATCGATCACCCAGGCACCACGGATCTGGAGTTCGCCCATCGTATCGCCGTCCCAGGGAAGGGGCGTTCCCTCGTCGGAAACAATGCGGATCTCCACGCCGGGGAAGGCGATGCCTTGCTTGCCGCTAATGTCCAGGCGCTCCTGGCCGGACAGTCCGTCGTGCTTCCGCTGGGGCCGGCTGAGGGTGCCGAGCGGGGAGGTTTCCGTCATGCCCCAGGCGTGAATGCCCTGAATGCCGAAGTCGTCTTTGAACCCCTTGATAAGGCTCTTCGGAAGGGCCGATCCACCCACGACGTACTCTTCCAGCGCCAGCGGCTCGGCGGGTGGGTTCTTTTTCATTTCCTGGTAAATACCCAGCCAGATGGTGGGTACGCCGTTCGCTTTGTTGACCCTTTCGGCCGCCATTATCTTGATGAGGGCGGCGGGCTGCAGGTTGGAAGACGGAAGTACCATATCCGCTCCGGCCAGCACGCACATGTAGGGGTAGCCCCAGGCCATGACGTGAAACTGCGGGACGACCAACAGCACGACGTCGCGGTTGCTCACGTTACCGGCATTGGGTGACATGATGGCCATGGCGTGCAGGTAGGTGGAACGGTGACTGTACAGCACCCCCTTCGGCAGGCCGGTGGTGCCGCTGGTATAGCACATTCCACAGGCCTGTTTTTCGTCCAGTTCGGGCCAGTCGATCTCGTCGGGCTCGGCCTCGAGCAGATCCTCGTAGTAGTGTACGTTCGGAAGGCTGGTGGTGAAGCCTTCCGGGGCGTTCAACAATACCCAGTGGCGGACGGTCTCCAGCCGTGGGCCCATATTTTCCAGCATCCGTACGAGCGTGGCATCCACGAAGATCACCTTGTCTTCCGCGTGGTTGATGATGTACTCGATCTGCTGCAGCGACAGCCGGATGTTGATCGTGTGACAGATCGCCCCAATGCCGGATATACCGTAGTACAGCTCCACGTGGGGGCCGTGGTTCCAGGCGAAGGTGCCGACCATGTCTCCTTCCGTGACTCCTAACGTATGCTTCAGCGCATTGGCCAGCTGCTTGGTACGTCCGTACATCTCCCCGAAGCTGTACTCATGGCGGGAGCCGTCGGGGAGGTGGGAGATGATGCGCTTGTGGTGGAAGACCCGGTTACCGTATTCGAGGATCGTATTCGTGGTGAGGGGGTAGTCCATTATCTGGCCTTGCATAGCACGCTGGTTTTTTTGATGATCGAACTAGCAATGTAAGCGTTCCGCGCAGAACCCTACCGCCAGCCGTACCAACGCGCGTAGTCCGTATCCGGGAACGGATGAATCGTCACCGCCGTATCCACGCTTTCTCTACCCAACAGGAACTTATCCAGAAAGGCCCCGAGCTCCGGCCACTGCTCCTCCGGAAGTTGGCAGTGCCCGTGGCCGCCGTTGATGGAGAAGCCGAAGCGCTCCCCTACCCCGAAGGTTTTCCACACCTCGCGGGCGGCGCGGGCGGAGACGTAGAGTGCTTCGTCGGCCAACCATTCGTAGTCTGTGTTGCCGAAGACGAGCAGGGCGCGGGGGGCGACCAGGGCCATCAGTTCGTGGTGGTCGAAGGGCAACTTATCCACCTGTTCGGCGAACTGCCGCATCTCTTCCTTGAACCACCGGTAATCGGTGCGGCCCAGGGTCTCTACCTCGCCGACCGTTTCCGATACCCGCCAGGCTGCCCCGCCCCCGCCGCCGGGTTCCTGGGCGATGGTGAGGGCGATGCGCTCGTCGAAGGCTCCGGCGAAGAGGGCCATCTTACCCGCGAAGGAGCAGCCGGTGATCGCCACCCGCGACAGGTCGATCGGCAGGTCTTCCCGTACCAGCTCGAGTCCGTCGATCAGGCGGCTCACCCCCCAGGGCCAGGCGCTGTAGGCGCCCATGTCGATCTGATCCGGGTACAGAGCGTTGATGGGTTCCTGCCCCCGGGTCTGGGCGTGGGCCATCACCTGTCTGAAATTGAAGGCGATCTGAATGATATCGCGGTCCTCGAAGACTTGCTTCGGCAGACTTCCCGTCCCCCAACCGATGCCGATGACGGCAGGGAACGGCCCCTCCCCTTCCGGCAGGGTGATTCCGGCGGCGAGGTCCAGCGTTGCGCCGTTTTCCGTGATCCTTACCCGTAGCGTATCGCCATCCAGTTTCGCTAGCAGGCTATCCGGACGGGGGGGCTTGCGTCCTACTTCGTAGTGCTGTATTTCCGCCAGAATCTCGGCTCGCCGGCAGCGCCAGTTCGCCAGGGTAGTATCCCTTCCGCTACCGTCGGAGGCCAGGAAAGGGTCGGGCAGTTCGGACACGTGAGGAAGTTCGTCTACCCCGGGCAGGATCGGTTCCGGGCAATCGGCACCGGTGTTTTCCACGGTGTATACCAGGGGAACCTGAGCGGTCGTAGCAAACAGCGGAAGGAGGCACGTTAGCCAGGCCAGGTAAGCGTTTTTCATAGGCACGATCGGATAGTGCAATCGATTTCGTTGCGCCCTGAATGTACGTAATTTACCCGATCAGGGGGGGGCGCGTCACAGGCGGTACCCGATACGAAACCCAAGTGCCAGGTCAGCTAGATACCTCGTACCGGCGGCGGGTGATGGCCCCCAGCCCCACTCCCAGTTCTCCTGGAATTCGGTCCCTGTCCGGGCGTTCACTAATTCGCTATAGGAGTCCTTCCGGCGGGCAATGCCTGCCCCTCCGTACCATTCGAGATGAAAGTGGCGACTGATCGAAACGGTCAGCGTATACTTCAGCAATACGGAAAGGCGCTCCCGTTGGTGGAGACCCCGGTCGAAGATGATGTATTCGCCGGCCGTGTTGTGGAATCTGCCGTCTTCCAGTAGTACCTCGAGATAATTCACCGGGACCTCCACCCCTACGAAATGCTGGTATCCACTCGTAGACGTACCGCTTCCCGCCAGGGCGTAGCGGATCTCCGGACGTATCCCATAAAAGAAATGATGTGAGGACTGACCGGTCAAATCACCCCATCCCCGAAAGCCGGGAGCGTACTCCAGATCCACCAGGTAATTCCAGCGCGGTCGCTGCCAAATTAGACCGGCTCGCATACGTCGATGGCTCCCCACGATACTAAGCGGGGCAATGGTGAAGGTGAGGCCGGAAGTATGGGTAGGATCAGCCTGCGCAGCGAGGGCAGGTGCCGGGTCGGTTACCTGACCGTATATCCCCGGCACCGAAACCAGGAAAACGGTCAGCAGCAGAAGTCGATGATATGTATTCATAGGGGTATAGGCCATTACTAAGATAAAGGCTATCCGTATATAGTAGCGGGAAATTTTTTCGCAACTTCATCCCCCGCCAAGGCGTAAAACAGCCATCGGCTATCTTACCCCAAAAGCAGACCCAGCTATGCAAGCATATCGTATCGAAATTAAGTGGGCATTGCTTTTCACGGCAATGATGCTTGTCTGGGTTTTACTTGAGCGTCTGGTGGGTCTCCACGGTCCCTACATAGAACGGCACGCCCTGTATACCAATTTGGTAGCTGTACCCGCCTTCCTGATCTACTGCCTGGCGTTGCGTGAAAAGCGCGACACGTATTACCAGGGAACGATGACCTACCGGCAGGGCCTGATCTGCGGAGCGGTGATGACGGTTATCATCGCGCTACTTTCCCCGCTGGCGCAGTTGATTACGCACACGCTCATTACGCCGCGGTACTTTCCGAATCTGATTGAGTATGCCGTATCTACTGACCAAATGAGCCGCCCCGACGCGCAAGCCTACTTCCGCCTGGACAGTTACATGCTCCAGTCGGCCGTGGCCAGTCTGTTCCTGGGTCTGCTCACGACGGGTATCGTGGCCATATTTTTTCGCAAGCCTCCCAGTGAGATCATCGGAGAGCCACTGGGCGGGTACGAATAGGTCATTCCAGGTAGGGAGCCACCACGTCCCGTAGTTCATTCACCAGTTCGGTATCCATATACTGGTATTCATCAGGAATGTCCAGTACGATGAGGTTGGCCGTGGCGTCCTGGCCGAACCGCTCCCGTAGCTGCCGGCGGTGCGCTTCCTCCATGACAAAGACGATATCCGCCCAATCAAGGAGCGCTTCGGTTACCCGCACCCGGGCACGCCGCGACGTGCCCGCGGAACGCACGGTGAGTCGGTCGTCGGTACGCCAGATGTTCTCCGCGGTGCGACTACGCCATTCGTTACGGCTACATACAAATAGGACCTTGGGTCGATCGACTGGCATCGGGTAATCAAGATAAATAGAAAGATGGGGCGCCGGCGCGCAGGATAAAACATTCGTGGTAAGCGGAATGCTGGAATATCAACGAAAAGTGCCCTGGCTGGCTGATTTTCCAAAATATGGAAATTTTCGCCCCTGTGGTTTGTATGATACCGGTTGAGCCACGTAAATTAAAGTGCCGGTTCTGTTCACGGTCTCTCTTCCCCAGTTTCGTAGCCGGCGTTTTTCAATCTGTCTGTCCCGCATCAGTGATTCGGTGTTTCCGGCCGGTGGCCGGGTAACCTTCCCGCTCTGTACGGATGGATAGGTATGCCTACTCACTGTTTGACACTATGACACCCATACTCATCTCCCCGGAGCGGTCGGGCACCACCGACCAGACCTTTCCCCCCCTTACCCCCGATCCTTCCATCGAAGCGCTGATTGCCCAAAACAACATCTATTGCTATTCGGTAGATTACCGGACGGGTCGGTTCCGCTACGTCAGCCCCGGCATTACGTGCCTTCTGGGTTACGATCCCCAAGTCTGGCAATTCGGTGGCCCGGCACGCGCTTTCGAGCGGATACACCCCAAAGATCAGCCCTGCGTTAAACGGATAATGACGGCAATACACACCGAATTTTTCCGCCATCCCGTCGAAGAGCGAAGCGCACTGAGCTTTGCCTTCACCTGCCGGGTACAGGAGGCCAGGGGTTCGTACCTCCACCTCAACCATCAGCTCACGTTTTCGCGCCTGGACAAACAAGGACTCCCACTCACCGACTTTACCGTCGTGACGGATATTTCAGCCCTCCAGTCCCCACACGCTTGTCTGCTTCACGTGCGCCGTACGGGTTTAGGCAAGACGGAAACGGTACACACTCGTGTATTCACCTGTACCGATTCCGTGAATTTTTCACGCCGTGAAATGGAAGTCCTGCAACTCGTAGCAAAGGGTTGCAGCAGTCAGGAAATAGGCACCCGCCTGTTTATCAGCTACAATA
>JBASAV010000428.1:0-7075 GCA_049650785.1 Lewinella sp.
CCCATAGGGAGCCGGTACGCCGCTTCATGGCGGTGAACAGCAGGCTCGCCCCGAACATAGCCATCACCCAGATGAGGGTCGGAAGGAGGTATAACGTCCACCCACCGCCCACGTATACCAATCCGAAGTGCGCCACGTGGGTAAGCGCGAAGGCGGAGGCGTCCAGCAGGGTCGCGCGACGCTCCCCCCGGGAACGGGCGAAGGCGGCGTGGACGATCCCGCGAAAGTAGAGTTCCTCGCCCACCGGGCTGAAGACCATACCCGTGCCGGCCATGATGAGGAAGAGCTGTTTCAGTTCGTCGGCCGACAAGCCTTTGGGTATGCCGTAAGACCGGCCGATATACGCGTACCAGTTTTGATAGCCGCCGCCGTATAGCCCGGTACCGATCAGGTACAGCACGAGACTCAAGGCTACACCGGCAAGCAGTGCCAGCAACAGACCGCCTACGGGGCGGGGCCAGGTCAGTCCCATGTCCCGCCTGCCGCTACGGGTCAGGAGCACAAAGGGAATGACGGCGGAGAGCAGCATGATCAGGCCGATGGGCCCGTAGTTTCCGGTCTGGTTTGCCCACAGCACCAGGAAAAACCGGGGGATGCAGATGGCGGCCAACAGCAACCAGCCCAACTTGGCATTAAGGTGCAAGTACGGGTGCCATATCGGTCTTAGCTCAGGCGTGTTCATGCATCCGTTGCTGGGGATTCGTCGTCACCCTGCGCGTGCTTCGGTCCGGCATCCCTTCCCTTCGGGTGGTTCGCCTTCACGTTACGCGCCGCTTTCTCCGCAGTTTGCCGGATGCGTTTCTCGCGGGTGGTCGTCGTTTTGGCGCTTTTGATCCACTCCAGGATGGCGCGCTTGCCGGAGTCGGGGAAGCGGTCGTAGTAAAGGGCGGCCTTGTCGGTGGTGGTCAGGGCGGCTTCGAGGTCCGGGGGGACGATGAGTTGTTCTACGTCATCGAGGAAGGTCCAGCATCCGTTAGCCTTGGCCTGCTCCACTAGCGCTTCCCCGGCGGGGGTCATACGGCCCTCCTCCCGGAGACGCTTGATCTTCTCTTTATTGATGCCCGACCAGTTGCTTTTCGGATTGCGCGGGCTGATGCGGATCATGGTCCGCTCCGCATCCAGCTTGCGGGGCAGGCTGTCTACCCAGCCGTAGCAGAGCAGTTCATCCACCAGCTCGCTCCAGGAGACGTGGCGGTCGCCGGCGGTTTTGCGGTAGCGGATCAGCCAGATGCTGCCGGCGGTAGCGTGGTTGGCCGCTAGCCACTGGCGTAGGTCTTGGGTGGATTCTATTTGGAGTTGGTCATTGGCCATCGCTTAGCGGGAGTGCTGGTCGATCAAGGTAGGCTTATTCCTTAGGACTCAGTCGGCGGACGAGCCTTCGCTGGCGCTCGGTCGGCCGACGACTAGGGGAAGATTTTTTCCGGGGACCCGGTCGGCGGACGAGCCTCCGCTGCACTGCGGTCATGGGAAACTACGGGAAGATTTTTTCCGGGGACCCGGTCGGCGGACGAGCCTCCGCTGCGCTGCGGTCGGCAGACGACCTGTGAGATTAGTCCAGTACGCGCAGGGCCATCGGCCAGAAGAGGTACAGGAAGGGGAAGAGCAGCAGACCCATCCAGCGGTAATCTTCCACCTCGGGGCCGGCGAACCGGACGGCGGGGCGCTCCGTGCTGGTGGTAAAGGTTTTCTCGGCCACGTTGCCACTCAGGAAGTGGTGATTTACCTGGTCGGGGTGGCGGTCGCAGAGGACGGTATTGCGGACCTGAGCCAGCCCGCTGCCGGTGTACACCAGTCGGTAGCTGGCGTACTGGCCGTCGCTCCCTACGCGGTCCATACGCTCCAGCGGGAGCAGGGCACCGTCCGTACCACGCAGGATCAGTTGCTCGCGCAGGCTGCGCTCCACGTTCTCGGCCCAGGTGTCCGTGGCGGCGCTATAGGGATGCCTCGGATTGTAGCTGGCCAGGCGGGCACTTGCCGTCCGGGGTATTTCGGCCAGCACCTCCACGTTCGTTTCGTACTCGGTGAGGGTAAAATAGGCGGCGTTCTGGTCGCCGGCGCGTACGGCGGTCCCGAAGAGTACCCCGCACAGCAACAGCCCTATCCGCAACAGATGTTGGAAAGCTGCAAAAAAGGGAGAAACTGGAATACGAAAGGGAGTAGATGTCTGGGGCATAGGCGATAGCATTAGGCTATGATTCGGCCCCTTCCCGGGTATACGCCCGACGAAGAGGAACCTAAATCATTCCTGTAAACGACGGTCGCTGCCTTTTAAGTCTACTGTTATCGTCGGGCTGTTCATGGCTCCTATTGCGGCGGAGCGCGGGAAAAGAGATTTTCCCCGACGACCGGGTGAATTACCTTTGCGGCCATGGTACGTATTCTCTTTTTCCTCCTGCTTGGCCTTCTCCCCCAATTCCTGTCCGCCTGGGGCGCCAACGGCCACCGCATCGTGGCCCACATCGCCTACGAAAACCTGAACGACGCGGCGCGGGAACGCGTGGACGCGGCGCTGGGCGACAACTACCTCTCCCAGGTGAGTACCTGGCCCGACTACATCCGCGCCGAATCCGGCTGGGATTTCGCCAGCCCCTGGCACTACATGACCGTCCAACCCGACCGCACGGTCGCCCAGGTTGCCGAGGAAACCGCCGGGGACCCCGGCATCTACGACGTTCAGGAAGCGATCGCCTTTATGACCGACGTGCTGGCCGGCAAGGAGGAAGTACGGCAGCAGCTGACCGACCTGATGACTAAAAACGGTGTAGAGCCCCTGGCTGGCTCGCTAGACGCGACCGCCCTGGCCTTTCTGATCCACTTCATCGCGGATGTGCACATGCCCCTCCACGTGGGCAAGAACCGGGACCTCGGCGGTAACAAGATCACCGTGCTATACTTCGGCGACCGCTACAATCTGCACTCCGTCTGGGACACGCAGATGATCGAAGGAGAGCGCCTCAGCTTCACGGAGTTTGCCGACTACGTGACCATGCACACCCGTGCGCGGCAGGCCGAATGGGCCGACGATGCCCCCCAGACGTGGATGGAGGAGTCCGTCACGCTGCGGGAGCGCATCTACAATACCCTCTACGACCGCACCGACCGCGAAAGCGGCCTACCCGACCTGGGGTATGACTACACCCACGATTTCCTGCCCATCGTGGAGGAACGGCTGGGGGCGGCGGGCTACCGGGCGGCGGCGGTGCTGAACCGGATACTGGGATAACGACCGGATCCGCCTATTCCCTCGCATAAAAGATGAAGTCGGTCTTGAGGGGCTCGAGTCCAGCGGCCCGGAAATCGGCGATAATCTGTCCCCGGTGGTGGGTGGTGTGGTTGGCGACGTGGAAAAGGATGTCCTGCACCGTGTTGGTGAACCGATCGCCACGGGTGTTCATGTAATTGATCTCCGCGCTCCTATCCGTGCTCTCCAGAATGGTACGGGTGTCGCGGAAGTTATCGTCGTTGATGGTTCGGCAGTCTTCGTAGGTATGGATATCGTTTAAGCCGAACGGGGGCCGGTCGAGAATGCGGGCATTCCAGATTTGGTGAGCGGTGAGCAGGTGGCAGAACATGGGGTAAGTCCGCTCCGGCAGCTCGTGGCCGTGGCTATCCAGTTCGTAGAGCAGACGCTCGTTGGTGGTGTGATGGTAGGCGAAGATGCGGTCGAACACGGGGCAGTGGGTTTAGCGGAAAAGTAGGGTCTCTGGGGTTAAACCGCCCCGATTATCGAGGGTGGCGCGCGTGGAGGTACAAGTGGGAAATTTTTTAGCAATCCTCATGCGCCAAAATAACGAGTTAGCTAGCGGACATACACAGTATGATTATTTGTTAAAATTAGGGACTACAGAACCTAATTCTATTATTGAGGTTAGCGGTTTTGATTTTAGGTGTGCTAAACCCTGGTTCCCAAACCCTTCACGTTTCTCCCAATCCGGATGGAGCGTGTCTTTTCTAATCGGAACCCATACTATTATGCGCACAAATTTCTACCCTGCTTTCCTTATTCTGTGGTTGATCGGTGTTTTTTCACCCCAGGTGGCGGATGCCCAGTCGGACATCTCCTACGAGAATGCCTTTCCCAACCTCACCTTCGATCTCCCCGTCGAGATACAGCACGCCGGTGACGGCACCAACCGCCTGTTTGTCCTGGAGCAGCCCGGGCGGATCAAGGTATTCCCCAACGACCGCGAAGCCACGTCCGTGGAAACCTTCCTTGACCTGACCGATATCGTCAGTTTCTCTTCCGGCCAGGAGATCGGCTTACTCGGGCTGGCGTTTCATCCGCAGTTTAGCAGCAATCGCTACTTCTACGTTTACCACACCCGCCAGAGCTCCGTCTCGGGGATAAACGTGGAACTCGTCCTGGCCCGCTACCGCGTCAGCGCCACCAATCCTAACCGGGCGGACCCATCCTCCCGCCTGGAGATATTCAGTTTCGACAAGAATCAACGGGAGTCTAACCACAACGGCGGCAAGATCGCCTTCGGGCCGGACGGCTACCTGTACGCTTCCCTCGGTGATGGCGGCGGTGGCGGCGATCCGCAGCGCAATGCCCAGAATTTGAACACCATCTTCGGTAGCATCCTCCGCATCGACATCGACGTAGATGGCAGCAACCCGGTGGAGAGCAATCCGGATACGCCCAACGGCCGCTACGAGATCCCAGCCGATAACCCGCGCGTAGGCCGCAGCGGGCTGGACGAACTCTACGCCTGGGGCATTCGCAACACCTGGAAGTTTTCCTTCGACGACGCGACGGGGCGGTTGTGGGGCGGCGATGTCGGCCAGGGCGTCCTGGAAGAGATCAACCTCATAGAACGCGGCGGCAACTACGGCTGGAACCGCTTCGAAGGCACCCGGACGTACCGCAGCGCCACGAGCCTCGTGACCACACCCGACGTCAAACCGGTCTACGAGTACAACCACGATAACGGCGACCGCTCCATCACGCTGGGCTACGTCTACCGCGGCCGATTAACCAACCCCGCCATCAAGGACAAGCTGATCTTTGCCGATTACGTGACCGGACGGGTCTGGTCCATGGCCTACAACGCCTCCACCGGCGCTGCCTCCTCCCAACTCCTCTTTCGCACCAACGGCGAACCGGTATCCACCTTCGGGCTGGACGAGGCCGGCGAGATCTACTTTAGCGAGTACGACCGCAGCGGCAGCATCTTCCGCATCGTCGACGAGAACGACACGACGCCTACCACCACGGCCGTCGACGGCATCGGTACGTGGCAGGCGCTGGGCAGCGGCATATCGGGCGTGGTCGACGCCATTGCCACCGACGGCAGCACCGTTTACGCCGCCGGTAGTTTCTCCACCGCGGGGGGCCGAACGGTCAATAACGTTGCCGTCTTCACCACCGGACAGGGCTGGCGGTCGCTTTCCTCTGGATCGAACGGACGAATCAGCGCGCTTACCATTGGCACCGATGGCCGCCTCTACGCGGGGGGCAGCTTCACCACCATCGGTGGGGTCAGCGCCCGGAACGTGGCCGCCTGGAATGGCGGTTCGTGGCAGGCGCTCGGCTCCGGGACCAACGGTGCCGTGTTATCACTGGCTAGTAATGGATCGGACATCTACGCCGGCGGCACCTTCGTGACCGCCGGAGGGACCACCGTCAATAACATTGCCAGATGGAACGGTAGCTGGTCGGCGCTCACCGACTCCGGTACGGGAGTAGCCGGCACCAATAACGAGGTCCGTTCGATTGCCTTCGATCCCAGCGGCACCCTCTACATCGGCGGCAACTTCGGCAGTGCGGGCAACCGGACCGCCAACCGCATCGCCACCTTTAATGGCAGCCGCTGGGGTACGCTGGGTAGCGGCACTAGCGGATTCGTCCAGGCCATTGCCATCACCGATGATAATATCTACGCCGGGGGCAATTTTGCCATCGCGGGCGGTAAGACCGTCAACCGGGTGGCCCGGTGGGACCGCTCCGCGCAGAGCTGGCAGCCGCTCGGTCAGGGGGTCAGCGGCAACGTTCTCAGCCTTTACCACGACGGCTCCAACCTCTACGTGGGCGGCAGTTTTGAGACAGCCACGACCGCCAATAATCAATCGTACATCGTCAACAACGTAGTCCGCTGGAATGCCGCGGGCGAATGGGAAGCGCTGGGTACCGGTAAGTCGGTCGGCACCAATAACCTGGTGAATACGCTCGTCCCCACGGACAACGGCCTCTACGCGGGCGGCAGTTTTACCACTGCGGGAGCGATTAGCGCATCACGTATCGCGCGCTGGAATCAGCCGGAGTGTAGCCTCATTCCCTACGTCAATATTAACCGCACCGGCTGGACGCAATCGACCTCGGTGCTTATTGACTCCGGCGATGAGGTTTGGTTCGGTCCGCAGAGCGTGGCCTTCGGTACGGCCAGTAGCCCGTGGAGCTACACCGGCCCCAACAACTTCTCGTCCTCGGGCAGGTCGCTGCGACTGACCAATGTAGGTTCCGATCGGGGGGGCAACTACACCGTCACCAATACGGATCCGGATGGCTGCACGGCCAGTCTGACCTACACCATCGAGATCGACGATCCGACGCCGGCCATCATCAACGGAGCGGTATACGAGATGGAACCACAGCACGACACCCAGCTTCGGTTGGACGTCCGGGGTGCTTCCAGCCAAAACAGTACGCTGGTGGACGGGTATGAGCGAAATGGCAACGCCAACCAGCAGTGGCAATTTATCAGCCGGGGCAATGACGTTTGGGAGATCGAACCCCAGCACGCCACCGGCAAGCGACTGGATGTAGCCGGAGTGAGCCGCGCCCAGAATGCGGAGATTCATATCTACGACCGCCACGGCCGCAATAACCAGCAATGGCGCGCCCTTCCGGTCGGGGATGGTACCTACCGCTTCGAACCCCTCCACGCCCCGGGTAAGCGCCTGGATATCGAAAACGTGAACGGAACACCCCGCGCACTCAGTCGCAACCTCGACAATGGAAACAGTCAGCGGTGGCGGTTGATTCCGGTCGGTTCTGCAGCGCGCAGCCGCCTGGGCCCCGTTGCGGTGAATACGCAGTCGGCACTCGGGGAAGACTTTATCCTTTACCCTAACC
>JBASAV010000429.1:0-2931 GCA_049650785.1 Lewinella sp.
GCGCAGTTCGCGGGGGTACTCGGCCACGAGATCGGTCACGTCACCGCCCGGCACACCGTCGCCCAACAGAGCAAGCAGCAACTGGCCCAGATCGGCCTCATCGGCGGCATGATCCTTTCTCCCGAACTGGCCAGCCAGGGGCAGAGTCTGATGCAGGGTATGCAATTGCTGTTCCTTAAATTCGGTCGCGACGCGGAGAGTCAGTCCGATGAGCTAGGCGTCAAGTATTCAACGGCGATCGGCTACGACGCTAAGGAGATGGCCGGCTTCTTCAGTACCCTCGACCGCCTCAGCGGGGGAGAGGAAAATCGCGCGCCCACCTTCCTCAGCACCCACCCGAACCCGCTCAACCGCGAGGCGCGGGTTCAGGAGTTGGCACAGGAAGCTCAAGCCGGTAAAGCCATCGCCTACGATGTAGAGCGGAACTCATACCTGCGGATGATCGACGGCTTACTCTACGGCGAGGATCCGGATCAGGGGTACGTTCAGGCCGGTGCCTTTTACCACCCCGCACTACGGTTCAATTTTACCATTCCACAGAACTGGAAGCTGATCAACTCACCCACCATGGTCCAGATGGTCGCTCCGGACCAGAAGGCGATCATGCAGATGCGTCTCGCGGAAGGGACGGACCCCAATGCCGCCGCTCAGAGTTTCGTCGAACAGAACAAGCTGCAGGTAACCAGTAGCAGCGATCAGGCCATCAATGGTCTGCCCGCCGTCACGATCCTGGGCGACATCAGCCAGCAGAACGAGCAGGGGCAAACCGCCACCCTGCGCACCATTACCAGCTTCATCTCCTACGGGGGGAACATCTACATGATGTCCGGTCTGAGTATGGCCCAAGACTTTAATGGCTACGCCCGGGCTATGGAAGGAAGTATTCGCAGCTTTGCCGAACTCACCGATCAGAGCAAGCTCAACCGCAAGCCGGAGCGCGTGAAGATCGTGGAAGTGACCAGTCCCGCTACCCTCCAGCAAACCCTCACCAAAGCCGGCGTTCCTCAGGATCGCCTGGAAGAGTTCGCTATCCTGAACGGCCTGGAGCTGGCCAACCAGCTTCCCGCCGGTTACCTGATCAAAGCCTTTAGTGGCGGGGCGGGCAACCTGCCCCGGTAGATAGGGGGCGCCTTACGGCATTTTACCAAGACCCGCCGTGTTCCGTACGGATGGCGTCCGCTCCTGGGCCGGACTAATGGCTTCGTAGGCGGCGGCGTGCATCTTGATGCGCGTATCCAGCCGGTTCAACTTGTTGTTTTCCATGTCGGGGTAAGTCCGGTTGGAGAGGAAAACGTAAACCAGTTCATCAGCGGGATCTACCCATACCGCCGTACCGGTAAAGCCGAGGTGGCCAAAGGCACGCGAAGAAGCATCTTCCGCCACATTCAGGCTGCGATCTTCGTCGAGTTGCTTCATATCGAATCCGAGTCCACGCCGAAGATCGTTGTCGTAGCGGGTGGTGAACTGGTGGATGGTTTCGGGCGTGAGATATTGTTTACCCCCGTAGGTTCCTTCCTGGAGGAGCATCTGGAACAATGCGGCGATATCGTGTGCCGAGCCGAAGAGGCCAGCGTGGCCGCTTACACCCCCCATCATACCGGCGCCCATGTCGTGAACGTAGCCCTGCACCGTACACATACGGAAGTAGTTATCCACTTCGGTCGGCGGAATGCGGTCACGGTCGATGTAGCGAAGGGGATTGAAGGTCAGCGACTCCAGGCCCATGGGGCGGTAGAAGTGGCGGGCGGCGTACTCGTCGACCGTAAGTCCACTAACCCGGTCGATCAACTTGGCCATCAGGTAGAAGCCCAGATCGCTGTAGCGGTAACGACCGACGTTCGGCAGGGGGCTGTCGTAAATCCGTTGCCACACACTGTCAATACAAACCTTATTCATGAACAGCTTATCGGTGACGGGAACGACAAAGTTGCCGGTCTGCGCGGTACGGTAAAACTGGGAGCTGGGCTTGGGGTAGCGTCCGGGGGTCAGGGTATACTTATAGAAGGGTATCCAGCTGGAAAGCCCGGCGCGGTGGGCGAGAACAGCCCGAATCTTAAGATTTTCCTTGTTGGTGCCTTCCAATTCCGGGAGGTAAAAGCCCAGGGGCTTATCCAGGTCGATGCGACCGTCGTCAACGAGTTTCATGACGCACAGCGTAGTAGCGGCAACCTTGGTTACTGAAGCCAGATCGTAGACATCGTTGGTAGATACCGGCTGCTTGCGGGCGTAGGTGTGGTGACCGTAGGCCTTCTCAAAGACCACTTTGCCGTTGCGGGCCACGAGCACGACCATCCCGGGGGTGGCACGCTCCCGGATCGCTTCACGGGCCAGTACGTCGATGTTGGACGCCAGGGACTCCCCGTCGACGCCTACGCTTTCCGGATTCGCGTAACCCATGCGGAAGTTAGCGGTGGTTTCCAGGCCGGCGTTGTAGGGGGATATTTTGCTAGCCGTGACGGGCAGGCGACCGGTGATCCGGTTGGCACCGAACAGGGCCTGAGCGGCAGCGTCCTGGGCAACCTCGTCGCGGGTATAGGCTTCGAGGATGGTGCCGAATTTGTCTAGCGACGCCAGGCTGTAGGGGTTACCGAAGACGGTTACGATCAGTTTGCCTCTTTTATCGATGGCGGTAAGCAGGGAAAGGACCTCGTTGCTGATACCTACCTTTTCGATGAACAGACTGCCATCGCTGTACAAGCTCACGACGACCACGTCGCCCTCATCGACCCGCTGCAGGATCTGCTGCTGTTCGGTGGCGGTAGGCTTGGCTCCCGTGGTCAGGTGGGTGATTTGACCGTAGTCGTCTAGACGGGTAGTGAAGGAAGTTGATTTAGGGCTGCCGATGCGCAGCGATACGATCTTCCCGGTTTCCGGGGTGGCGATGGGGACCAGATTCTCCTGGTCGCGAACCAGGGTCATGGCTGCTTCGAA
>JBASAV010000430.1:0-2932 GCA_049650785.1 Lewinella sp.
AGCCTGTACTTCCCCGGTCGTTCCCAGCGCGAGGGACAGGACGGCCGCAAAGATCAGGGTAGTAATCACGCCCTCACCGAAGGTGGCCGTATTCAGATAGCCGTTAAGCAGCCTGGAGATGCGGCCAGTAAATCCGCGACCACCTAGAGCCATGGATAATCTGGGAGCGGCCAGCTCTTTCTCCTGCAGCTGAACCAGCGTGCGGGCGTAATCAAAGCGTTCGCCGGTGGCTTCTACCGCCAGATCATCGCAGCAGTGCTCCCGCTCATCTTCGATCCGCGCCGACATCCACCAGACTCCGGGGTGGTAGAAGAAGAAAGTTGTCAGGAAGGTCTGCAGCACGTTCACCGCGAAATCCTGCCGTTTGATGTGCGCCAGCTCGTGGGCCAGGATAGTCATCACCTGGCTTTCCCGGAGCGAATCGAGCATATCTCCGGGCAACAGGATGACCGGCCGCAACCAGCCCACGGTGAAGGGGCTGCTGATGCGGCCGGAAGTGAGATAACGCACCGGGCGGCGGAGATCCAGCTTCCGCTCCAGCTCCTGAATGCGTTCGCCCCATGTGGCGGGGAAGCGAGCGGTCCCGTAGCTTTTGACGCGTTGGACCCAGGCTAGTTGTCCGAGCAGACGTAATTGCAGCACCAGGACGCCCATTAGCCAGAGCGTCACGATCAGGGGTAGGTGGCGATCGAAGTACTGGCGGGCACTAATCAGCAAGTCGTTGACGGGCGAGGCGGCGGTTTGTCCGGAAACAGCTTCGTTCCCGCGCTCCGGCGCCATATTTGAATTGGGAGTGGCGTCTTGCTCGACCTGGGTCATGTCGGTTGCCCCCATTTGTTGGGGACTATCCGTCGGGCTGCCGCCGTCGGGGCTGCTATACAGGTTATGGAAGGTCAGGCCGACCGCAAGTACGAAGGCACCGAGGAAGCCGCAGGCCACGTAGTAGCGGGCACGCGGACTGAAGGTGCGCAGGCCGATGAGTACCACTCCGAGTAGCAGGGCGAACAGGGCCGCTTGCCAAAGGGTGTGCAGGAGCGTCCAGCCGATGGCATCGACGAGGTGGGGGGTGAGGAGACGTTCGATCATTGCTCTTCGTTTTCGATGCGGTCGATGAGGGCCTTCAGTTCTTCCAGGTCTTTGCGGGAGGTCTTGCGGTTACCCAGGGCGCGCATAACGAGGCCCTTGACGGACCCTCCGAAGGTGCGGTCGAGAAAGTTGTCGAGCAGTTTATCCTGGGTATCTCCCTTAGCGATGGCGGCGGCGTAGATGTGTCCCCTACCCTGCGATTCGCGCGTCAGGAAGCCACGCTCCA
Source organism: Lewinella sp. (assembly GCA_049650785.1). Lineage (GTDB taxonomy): Bacteria > Bacteroidota > Bacteroidia > Chitinophagales > Saprospiraceae > Neolewinella. The sequence goes on from JBASAV010000430.1 coordinate 1,313, forward strand.
GCATGACCTGCATCGTCTTGAGCGTGGTGGTGTAGCCGACTTCTTTTTCTTCGGCCAGGGTGTCGTGAACCTGCCGTACGGTCTGCGGACCATGGTCCCAGAGGAGTTGAAGGATCGCCAGTTCGGAGGCGGTGGGGGGGCTTTGCATATCTTATTACGATTTTTCTCGTAGCTAAAGTACGAGGCTTATCGTAGTAATGCAAATTTATGTACGACTTTTATCGTAGGTCTTGGTTTTGACCCCCTCAATCCGGCCGGATCTCACCATGCACATTGATCCATCGTGCTGAGGGGGTAGCACCCAGCTAAGCGTCTTTCGTTGCGCTACCTGCCGAAGTAAAAAGCAAAGCCGGTTTCCAAACTCAGTTGCCGAATGCGAAGCGAGGATAACGGGGCGCCGTCGAACTCGATGAATTCATTGTCTCGCTGGTATGCGGCGGTTACCTCCAGGGCAACATTCTCGCCCAGGAAGTAGCTCACGCCGGCGGCAGCACGGAGAATCGTCGACTCTTGTTTTTGGTCCTCCGGGTTGAAGGCGGGAGAGGAATAGGTGGAAGACTGATAACCCAACGCGAGAGCGGCGAAAGGGAGGAACTTGGTGGTGCGCCATGGATAGTATCGGACTTCGAGTTCCGTTTGGACATTACGAAACCTGATTTCGGTCAGCCTACCACTAAAGCTGGGAGAAATATCATTCTGCGTCCCCCCGAGGGACAAAGCAGAATGGGAAGATATCAGCAGACCGTCCAAAACGAAATACCCCACCGAGGGGCTAAGTGAGTAGCTGTAGTCAACCCAGTCATCGTCACCGCGGCGCATATGCCCGAAGGAGGAGTGGGCCAATTGACCCTGCGTGGTCCAGGTTCCTCTACCCAGGGGGACATCCTTCAGCGTACCGAGTTGGCCAAGTAGCAGGTTGCCCCCGATGTCCAGCGTAGTGAAGTTGAGACCGCTGGCGTTGGCATTGTAGGCCAGCCGCGCGGTTCCCACCACCCCGGGAAGTAAGGGTACGTCTACGCCCGCCCCTACGTGAAAGTCGGTTTCGAACGAGGGCAGGTCCCCGTCGCCGAAGGTGCCAAAGCCGAACTCGGCGAAGAGGTTCCATTTTCTTTCCTCTCCGGCTAGTATGTAGTAGCGTACGAAAGGATTGACGCGGTACGATTGCTGCCTATCCTCCGTCTGGAAGGTGGTTTCGCTTGACCGGTTATAGGCGTAATTTATCCGCGCGCCTACCAGCAGCCGGTCGAATACGAATATTCCCACCGGCTGCGACCGGACGTTAAGGCCGGTAAATTCCGGAATCTGCGGATCGCTGAAGGCATCATCCGGCCGACTATACTTCTGGGTCCCGATTCGAAGCGAGCTTGACCCGTCCAGGTAAACGGTTCCCTGCTTATAATTGACTTGTGCGTGGATGAGCTGAACGGTAAGCAAAAAAATAGAGGCGAGTAAATAATGGCGCATAAATTCGGATTTCTGGTGTGGTTGAAGGAAGGAAAGATTCTATACTCAAAGATGCTCGGTAACCACCGTCCGTTGGCCGAAGGGACCGATTATAGAGATATATTTTTTTGCCCGTTACGTAGGCTTCACCGGTCGTAGTCACGAGCGGTCTTGAAC
>JBASAV010000431.1:0-2470 GCA_049650785.1 Lewinella sp.
TCGAACAGGTTACCGGTGAAGGGGACCATGCCCATTTCCTGTAATTGGGCCTGGTATTCCGGGTCATCTTTCAAAATTTGCCCCCGCATGATGACCTCGGGGTGTTGGTTGAGGATGCTGGTCAGCATGTTGCTGCCGCTACGCTGGTGACAGATGAGCGCAAAGCGTCGCGTAGGGAAAAGGCCCATCTTGCGGCCGCTGGTAATGGTACTGCGGACGGTTGCGCGTACGTGGCCTTTGATTCTTCCGGGTAGCATAGTGTGGGAGTTACTCAGCGGTTCAGAAATTAAGTTCGGGCGGATTCCCAGCGGCAGGCGGGCGGAACGAGAAAGCCGTGCCGGTTGGCCTGGGGGAGCACGCCGCTGCCGTAGATATCCTTCTCCAGCACAACTACGGAAGTAGCATTGAAGATCCGATCTTCGGCAACGGAGCCGGCTCCGGCCCACAGATCGATAAGATAGCGGTCAGGAATCAGATCCAGGGCCGGCAGGTCGACCACCAACGTGTTACGCCCCGCCTTGGCCGAAAGCGGTCTGCCCTGGATGCGATTGTCGAGGGTCATAACCACTTCGCGGTAGCTGCGGCTGAATTTGATGGCCACTTGCAGACTAGGAATATTCACCGTGGCATCGTAGTCCAACTCCAGTCGGACGGCTCCGCCGGTATAGACGCCACCGTTATTGTTGAGGCGAACGTCGGTAAAGCGAATGCGCCCACCGCCGTCCCGGTCCGTTCGTTGTGCGAGTCCAGAGGCTTCTGCCATATTCAGGCTACCCTCGCGGTAGCGTCCAATGGCCTCACTGACGGTGCCGTCATAGGCCATCCGGCCGCCATCCATCAGGATGCAACGTCCGCATAGGCCTTCCACTGCGCTCATATTATGGCTGACAAACAGGATGGTCCGACCCTGTTCGCGGACGCTGTCCATCTTTCCCAGGCACTTTTGCTGGAATGCCAAATCACCTACGGCGAGTACTTCGTCGATGATGAGGATTTCCGGGTCCAGGTGGGCGGCCACACTAAAGGCCAGCCGAACTTTCATTCCCGAGGAATAGAACTTCACCGGGGTATCGATGTGCTTCTTGATACCGCTGAATTCCACGATCTCGTCGAAACGATCGCGGATTTCGCGGCGGGTCAGTCCCAGCACGGCGCCGTTCATGAACACGTTGTCGCGGCCGGTCAGATCCTGGTGGAAGCCGGTACCGACCTCCAGCAGGCTGGACACCCGGCCTTCGATGCGGATTTCACCCCTGGTTGGAGGAGTGATGCGGCTCAGTATTTTTAGTAGGGTACTCTTACCCGCGCCGTTGTGGCCCACTATCCCGAGTACGTCGCCCTGCTTGACGGTAAAATTGACATCGCGCAGTGCCCAGAGGACGCTGTCGTCGTCCTCCCCCTCCTTGAAGTTTTTGCGCTGAACCAGATTACGGAAGTTGCGAACGGGATAGGTGATGACCTGCCCTACGTGCTCCAGCAGGGTTTCCGCGTGGTCACGTCCGCCCAGGCGGTAGCGCTTACCTAAGTCACTAACCTCAATAACATTGTCATTCATAGTGTGGCGTTACGGCCGAAAAAACGGGATCAGGCCAGATCCGCAAAGTGACGCTCAACACGTCTAAAGTAAAAGCAACCGATGATAAATATAACCACAGCCACTATCGCACCGATACCGACCCACTCCCAGGGAAAGGGACGGGACTGCAGAAACATGGAACGCATTCCTTCGATCACGCCAACCATGGGATTGATGGCGTAAAGCGTACGGTAAGCCTCGGGGATGTACTCCACGGAGTATACGACCGGTACGCTGTACATCAGCATCTTGACCAGGAAGTTCATGGCGTAGTTCACGTCGCGGTACTGAACGGCCACGGCCGCCAGCAGGCAACCGATACCGATGCTCGTCAGGATCAGGATCAGCAAAAGTACCGGAAACATAATGATGGTATAGCTAGGCGTCTGACCGTAGTAGATCAGCAAGCCGATCAGGATGACGAAGGCGATGGCAAAGTCCAGTAGTTTATTCAGTACGGCGGAGAGGGGAAGCACCAGGCGGGGGAAGTATACCTTGCTGATCATCGCCCGGTTGGCCACCAGGGAGGTGGTCGCATCGGTGAGGATGCCGCTGAAATAAGTCCAGACGACCATGGCCGTATAGCTGAACAGGATATAGGGCGTACCGTCGCTTTCCAGTTTGGCCAGGTTGCCGAAGATTACGGTAAACAGCAGCGCCTGGATCAGGGGGTTAGCCACTGCCCAGCCTACCCCGAGGATACTCTGGGCGTACTTGATCTTGATGCCCCGGACGGAGAGGAAATAGAGCAGATCGCGGTACTGCCAGAGTTCGGTCAGGCCAATTAGTTGCCACCCGCTGAGGGGCTTAATTACGGTCGTAGCCTGTGACTTCATTGGCTCGGTTTTCTCCACGAAGGTAGCCCGACCACAAGGGAACCCACTATCTTTGGAC
>JBASAV010000432.1:0-2725 GCA_049650785.1 Lewinella sp.
CTACCGAATGGATCGAAGCCAAGCTGAACGCCACCATCGCTGACGTGGACCGACTCATTTCCGAATATCGGCTGAGTGAGGCCATGATCACGCTGTACCGGCTAATTTGGTCCGACTTCTGTAGCTGGTATTTGGAAGCCATTAAACCGGAGGATGGGAAGATCGCCCGCGCGACCTACGATGCCGCCATTTCCGTCTTCGAGCGAATGATGATTTTGCTGCACCCCTTCATGCCCTTCATCACCGAGGAAGTTTGGCATCAGCTTCGCCACCGCAACGAGGGGGAGGACTGTATCGTTGCCGCCTGGCCCACGGCCGACACGTACGATAAGGAATTGCTGCATCGGTTCTCCACGCTACAGGACGCGGTCAGTCACATTCGCGATGTCCGCAATCAGCGGGGTATTTCACACGGCGAAGAATTAGGCTTATCGGTGAAGGAAAGCGAATCCAGCAAGGAACTTTTGCGCGGGTCCGCAGGAGCAAATGCCTTCCTCCAACGGGCGGGTGTTCTTCGAACCGTAGACATGGTAGAGGAGGCCCCCGAAAACGGTCTGCCCTTTCTGTTCGGGAACGATACCGCCTATTTGATTTTAAACGAGGAAGTCGATCTGGCTGCCGAGCGAGCCAAAACCGAGGAGGAATTAAAGCGACTACGCGGGTTCCTAAAGGGGGTAGAGAAAAAACTTGGCAACGAACGCTTCGTAGCCAACGCGCCCGACGAGGTAGTTGCCCTCGAACGCAAAAAGCAGGCCGACGCCCAGGCCAAGATCGCCAGCCTGGAGAAGATGCTGTAAAACACGGTCTCCGACAGCGCCGGTACAATGCTGTCTCCGACAGCGAAGTACGATGCAGCTTCCAGCTGCGCTGACCCCCGGTACACAACCCATTAGCCCCTCAAGTGTACTGACTACATGCTCCTCGACCAACACGGCCGGCAAATCAAGTACCTCCGCCTGGCGGTAACCGATCGGTGTAACCTACGCTGCCGCTACTGCATGCCGGAAGAGGGCATCGCCTTCGCCCCCCGGGAAGCCCTGCTCGACTACGACGAAATACTATTTCTGACCGGCGTACTGGCGAAGATGGGCGTCGAGAAGGTGCGCCTGACCGGAGGCGAGCCCCTCGTGCGGCGGGAGCTCACCAGCCTGGTAGCCGGACTCGGCAAACAGTTTCCCAAGTTGGCGATGACCACCAACGGCATCCTGCTTCCGCGCTATCTGGAGGAACTGATGTCCCATGGTTTGCGCACTTACAACCTGAGCCTGGATACGTTGCGCCCCGACCGCTTCGAGCAGATCACCCGGCGGGATAATTTCGACGGGACGATGGCGGCCCTGCATATGTTGCTGGACGCCGGCTGCCGGACGAAGATCAACGTCGTGGTGATGCGCGGAATCAACGACGACGAACTGATCGATTTTGTAGAAATGACGCGCGACAAGGAAATGGATGTCCGTTTCATCGAAGCGATGCCCTTCAATGACGACGATGGCAACCACGATGTATTCTTGTCCTATGACGCCATGCGACTACGGCTTATGGAGCGCTACCCTAATCTGGAGAAACACGAGCAGCAGGGCGGCAGTGCCGTTACCTTCCAGGTGCCGGGCTATCGGGGTCGGGTGGCCATTATTCCAGCTTACAGCCGGTCGCTCTGCGGTACCTGTGACCGGCTCCGGCTTACCCCACGTGGTACTCTGCTGAATTGTCTGTACTCTACGCAAGGGCTTGAACTGCTGCCCCTGCTGCGGAGCGGAATCTCAGAGAAAGATCTGGAGTCACTGGTGCGCGACTATGTGTACGGGAAATACGCCACCGGCCACGAGACGGAACGCCGCGAGCAGCAGGGTAATATATTTGCCAGCATGACCAGCATCGGCGGTTAAATTTAGACTTATGCCCCTTTCCCACCTCGACGAAACCGGTCGGCCTGCTATGGTCGACGTCGGCGACAAGATTGTTACCAAACGGACGGCCACCGCCACCTGCCGGGTGCTCCTCGGTCCGGACATCATGGCCGAACTCAAACAAGGCAACTTCAATACGAAGAAAGGTTCCGTCATCCAGACTGCCGTGATAGCGGCTACTATGGGCGTCAAGCAAACCGCCCAGATCATCCCACTCTGCCATCCGCTACCGATCAATGGCTGCCGCGTGGAGATCGACGAGGACGGTGATCAAGCGCTGATCGTCAGCTGCACCGTACGCACGGAAGGGAAGACCGGCGTGGAAATGGAAGCCCTGCACGGCGCCTCCGTGGCAGCCCTCACCATTTACGATATGTGCAAGGCCATGTCGCACGACATTGAAGTAACCGACTTGCGCTTGCAGAAAAAGCAGGGCGGAAAAAGCGATTACGACCGTGGCTGATAACCGGTATGCCAGACAGACCGTCCTGCCGGAAGTAGGGGCGCAAGGACAGGAAAAACTGGCCGCTGCGCGGGTGGTCATTGTAGGCTGTGGCGGGCTGGGCAGTCCGGCCGCGGCATACCTGGCCGGAGCCGGGGTAGGATTCATGCGGCTTATCGATGGCGATCGGCCGGATACCACTAATCTGCACCGACAGGTATTTTACGATGCGACCTCGGGCGAAAGCAAAGTGGAGCAACTAAGGTTGCATATCGAGCGCTTAAACCCCGACGTGCGTGTCAATACAGTCGATCGCTACCTAACCGCCGGAACTGTACGGGTGCTGTTGCAGGGGGCACACCTGGTGCTGGAC
>JBASAV010000433.1:0-5602 GCA_049650785.1 Lewinella sp.
CCAGTCGAACGCTACTAGCGTCGCTCGGCCGGTAATTGCTGCCATCACTAGTCAGTACACGGTGGTACACCGTAGCCGAATCAGCCATCTCAACTCCGGCACTATCCAACAGCACGTCCACCGTACCGATGTCGGTCAGGAAGAAGGTATCCTGTCCGGTATTGGCCGCGAATAGGACGTCGTTGAAGTCTTCATCGGTCGCCAACTGCCAGATGTACACTACCGTATCGCCGCTCGGATCGGTAACGGGGGTGTAATTAACCCGGAATTCCTGGCTGCTGTTACCCTCTAGGGTTAAGGTATCCCCGTCCATAGGAGATACGATCATGCTCATATCAGGCGGCAGATTCAACTCACCCAACATTTGGCCACGGGCCTCTCCGCTGGGTACCATGGTGGTATGGATGTTAGCGTACAGTAGTCCCATGCGTAGGGTATCCACCTGACCGGGCGTCAGGGCAAAGGTGTTGGAATCCACGGAGAAAGTGGCTGACTTCAGATCGGCGGCGGGGTCGGCATTCAGCGGGATCCTGATCGGGCCGTTCTCTCCGGCCACGGCAGCGTGCAAATGCGCACCTCCGCCAATGGAGGCATCGAAATCACCCTCCAACATCGTCACGCTACCGGAAACCCGCAGGGTTGTATCGACGAGTTCGGCCTTCAATCCACCCTGTGCGGTAGACATCACGTACGCTGGTTCGTTCATGCCCGAAAAAGTGGTGTGGAAATATGACCCGGCCAGTGGCAACATCTGACCACGGATAGCGCCCCCGGGGTAATCGAGCGTGTGCAGGTTGGCGTAGATCCTTCTGGAACGTAGCGTGTCAAGCATGCCACTACTCAGTTGAATGCGGTTGCTATCCGCTAGAATTTCGCCATTGCGGTTGTCATCTTTCACTTCCGTATTGATCCTGGCTATGATGCCCCCGTTTGATCCGGCCAGGGCGGTGTGCAGGTGCATACCACCGGCTACGCTGGCGGCAAAATCGCTTTCCAAATTCTCAAAGGATCCGACCAGGGTAACGGTACTGTCGATCACCTCGCCGGCTACCATTCCCGTGGCGTCGGTCACTACGCCCTGGGGCTCACTGGCTCCGGACAGGGGAGCCAGGAAGTAGGATTCGGCTTCGGCGAGCAGGCTGCCCCGTATTTCCCCACCAGGATATTCAAGCGAGTGGATGTTGGCGTAGAAGAACCGATTTGTAAGGGTATCTGCTCCCCCGCTACCCAACATGAAGGTGTTTTCCATGGGCAGGTATGTGCCGGCCGTGTCTCCAACAGTTTGATCGGTAGTGAGTGGATAAATCACCGGGCCGCTCTGACCGGGATACCCGGCGTGCAGGTGAGAACCGCCCGCAATGTCGGTATTGAGATCGCTCATCAATCCCTGAAAGCTACCGGTGGCCGTGATCCGGCTACCCATCCATTCTACTTTGACCATACCCCGACCGGTCGAGACCACCGAGGGAATTTGTTGGTTACCATTCAGGAAGGCGGTAAATACGGCCTGACTTTCCGGTAGCATCTGTCCGCGAATTTCTCCGGCGCGGTGCATCATCGTATGGATATTAGCGTAGATGCCCCGCTGAATCAACTGGTCGATCTGAGTCACCGAGGGGCGATACACATTATCGGCCAGAGAGAAGGAGCCGGCTAAAGAGTCGGCACGCAAATCAAGGTCTAGTGGAATGATTACCGGACCATTCTGTCCCGCCCAGGCCGTATGCAGGTGAGCACCACCAGCGATGGAAGTGGCAACGGGACTCTCCAACCCCGAGAAGGAACCGATGATCCGCAGGCTGTCGCCAACGAAGTGGCCCAGCACCTGGCCGGAAGCACCACTGGTCACCACGGGCCAGTCATTCGAGCCGGACAGGTGAGCCCGGAAAAGAATCGTAGCCGGGGGTAAAACCTGTCCCCTGATTTCGCCACCCGGAAAGGCGCCGCTGTGGACATTGGCGTAATAGCGGCCGGCCATCAGCGCCTCCATCTGCGGGGTAGTCAGGGTAAATTCATTACTGCCTCCCATGAACGTTCCGCTCCGGTTATCACTGTCAGTATCCGTGACCGGCCGAAGCGCGATGTCTACGCCACCGTTCTCTCCGGGCAGGCCCAGGTGAAGGTGCGCTCCGCCGTTCGTACTGGTAGCCAGGGTATCGCTCAGATCCTCAAAGGATCCCGTTACCGTGAGGACGTTTCCGGACAACGCAAGCAATAAGGCTCCGTGCGCCGAAGACACGATCGACGGTACTTCGTTGCTACCGAAGAGGTTGACAAAGAAGTACGAATCATAAGTATCCGCAACCACGTTGCCCCGTATTTCTCCACCGGGATAAGCGTCCGTATGGATGTTGACGTAAGCGTGGCCAGGCTGCAGACCCTCAAAATCCACGCTGTTCACATCGAATGTATTGTCTGCCGCCTCGAAGGTGCCTGACAGGCCGTCAGCGCTGAGGGACGGGGTGAGCTCGATCTCGATTCCGCCGTTTCGACCGGGATAAGCAATGTGGATATGTGCCCCGCCCCGCACATCAGTGTTGACGGGCGAAGTGAGGTCTTGAAAGGAACCGGTCACGATCAGTTGACCTACCTCCTCGTCATCGTTGTCGGTATCATCGTCGAAGGTCCAGTCAAGATTGACCGTACCGTTGCCGGTGGTCACTACGGGTAAGGCCTCCTGCTGTCCACTGAGAAACGCCCGGCCGTCTTCGGCTTGTTGAGCGAGGCCGGTGTAGGAGCAACCGAGTAGGAGTAGAAAGAGAAATTGGGTAAAGGTGTATCGTTTCATGTATATCGACTTAAATTTAAGATGCGCACAACACCGGAGGAGTAGTTCTTTCCGGGCGTACTTTGTTATAACCGTAAAGCAAGAAATTTGTGCTCTACAATCCTGATTATCAATAGAATAAATGTATTTTGATAGAATTGTTAGTTGCGTACGGAACTCCGGCAGCCACTAATACTTCTTCTTGGAAATCTTATTGAAGGTGATTTGTCGCTGCGCGTCGGATTTGAACCGGCCGACATCATCCCGGCGTAGTGCTTCGTGTTTGGTTTTACGTCCCTGCACCCGGGCGCGCCATCTGCGCCAGCTGCCGGGTTTCAGTTCCCGTCGCATCAGTTCGATTACTTCAGCTTCGGAAAGTCCAAACTGATACTCGATCGCGCCGAAGGGGGTACGATCCTCCCAGGCCATTTCAATAATCCGGTCAACGTCTCGCAGGCTTAATTCGTCGGGCATATCTGTGAAATAGCGCTCATGGAAGATGGTTGCACACCGGGAGCGGTATTCTGCATCTCGTTGCTGATTGGATGAGCTACGGGACAGCACGTCGGTGCTCGGCCAGGTGATCCAGATAAAGAATGCCGTTCAGGTGATCTACTTCATGCTGAAAGATGACCGCGGTAAAATCCGAAACGGTATCCCGGCCGTGGCTACCGTCCATTCGATCGTACTCCAGCACGATGGTTTGCGAGCGCTCGCATGCTTCACTTCGGTTTGGTATGGATAAGCACCCCTCCCGGTTGACCTGCTTTTGATCGGAATAATCAACGATCTGCGGGTTAAGGTAGACCTCGAAGGGTAGATCCTCTTCCACCTTGTCGAGGCGTTGGACCCAGATAATATTCTTAAGTATTCCTACCTGCGGCGCGGCAATGCCCAGACCGAGCGACTGGCTGTCGCGTACGGTCGCGTAAAGCCGATCCACAAATAGTTCCAACAACGGATCGTCCGCATCGACCCGGACCGATTCACTTGGGGTACGTAGGAGGACGGAGTCGGAGGTGCTCGTAATTTTAAAGACCCGCATGGGAGTCTGAGCATCCCCGTTTTCGATCATGACCGCTTGCTCCGGCGTAAATCCTGCCGGACTAGTCGGCGCACAGCCGGTAACAATCAGTACGAACAGAAAGAATAACATGGCGGTGGGGCGCCCGGTCGCGCAAGACGTATCAGCTGAATTCACAGAACGGTTGTATTGACTAACCCCAAGGTAAACACACCGCCCCACCGCACGCTGCTATTTTTGCTTCTTCTGGCCTTCCAGTGCAAATATGTAGGCGGCATACGGGCCGACGGATAAGACAATGCGGTGCGGCCGGCGATCCTGTTCTACCGCTTCGGTTTGGATGTGCTCGTAGGTCGGGGCGTCGACGTTGTGGTCGCTGTACCCACTCCAGTCGCTGTTAAAAACAAGCCGCCACGTAGCGGGTGAGTCGAGACCGAGCGCATAGCCGTCAAAGGTCTGGTTACTGAAGTTAAGGACTACCAATACGCCATCTTCGTGGGGATCGTCGTACCAGCGCAGGTAAGCCAGTAGCTTATCGTTATCATCCGCTTTTATTACCTGGGTGTGTTGCCCCTGCAAACCCCGGGTGTTGCCACCAAGGTTGCGACGCTTGTGGATGAGGTCTCGGTACATATCCCGCATGCCGCTGAATTTCTTCAGTCGCTTCCAGTCCAGCGGGTCCTGGTCGCTGAACCATTTGTCTTCGAGCAGGGCCTGCCCCTGGAAAAGCATAGGGATACCGGCGGCGGTGAGCGTCATAGCAGCCCCCAGCGCCGCACGCTTCACGCTGTAGTAATTATCGACTTTGCCCGCCTCGCCGGCAATTTCTTCGACTACCCGGGCACGACCGTTTGAAACCTCGTCGTGACTTTCGGTATAGATCGTCCGGCGAAAAGCGTCACCCGAGTAACGCCGCAGGAGGGAATGCTGGAGGGCCTCCATACTCCGCTGGCTATCCTCACCGGTGATAATGGCTTCCCGTACCGGGTGCACGAAATCACCATCCCACTGGGTGCCGAAACCGCAACCGCCGTCTTCCGGCGAATCGGTCACGAAGGCGTTGCCATGCAGGTCTTCCGCCACGGTAATTTTATGGGGGTACTTTTCGCGGATGGACGAATTGATCCACCGGAGCAGGCTGTAGCCTTCTTCAAGTCGGTCATCGTCGCCTTCCCCCCCGCTTACGTGGCGCATATAGGGAATCATATCCATGCGCAGGCCATCGCAACGAAACTCTTCCAGCCACATCATGGCGTTATCGTGAAGGTACACCCGCACCTCATTGCGGCCGTAGTCGGGACGGGTATCGCCCCAGGGCGTGCTGCTGCGCCAGTCGTTGTAGAAGTAGATGCCACCCTTATCGTTCTCGCTCCATCCGTCGATCTGCCAGAGGGCCAGATCACTGGGTCCGAAGTGGTTGTACACCACGTCTAGTACGATTGCGATCCCCCTTTGGTGGGCGGCTTTTACCAGTCGTTTCAATCCGTCGGGGCCACCGTATGCTTCCTCGACGGCGAAGGGGTGCGCCGGGTTGTAGCCCCAGCTGAAATCACCGGCGAACTCGCAGACGGGCATCACGTGGATACAGTTGACACCGAGATCGACCAGAAAATCCAGCCGTTCGATGACCGAATCGAAGGTTCCGGGCCGACCCTTCTCCTTCACGTTGAAGGTTCCTACGTGGAGTTCATAGATGACCAATTCATTCCAGCCGGGCATGGTAAAGTCATCGTCCTCCCAGTCAAAGTCGTCTGGGTAGACGATGGAGTTACCTACCGAGTTGGTTACGCGGCGGGAGCGCGGGTCGACCC
>JBASAV010000434.1:0-6649 GCA_049650785.1 Lewinella sp.
TGCAGCGTCTGCTACTGAGTGCCCTGGCACTCCTCTTTCTCCCATTTCTCACCGCTCAGGAAACCGTCGACACTATATCCAGTGTCTACGATTTCGATTACCCCATCACCGTAACGGCCACCGCCGCGCGGGCCGAGACCCCGATGACCTTCGTCAACCTCGACCGGGAGGACATCGCGGTACGCAACCTCGGCCAGGATGCCCCCTATCTGCTAAAATGGACCCCCTCCGTGGTGGTCAACTCGGATGCCGGTACGGGGGTAGGGTACACGGGCATCTGGATCCGCGGCAGCGACCCCACCCGCACCAATATTACCATCAACGGCATTCCCTACAATGACTCGGAAAGCCAGGGGGTGTACTGGGTAAATCTACCGGACTTCAGCTCCTCGGCGGATCTGATCCAGATTCAGCGTGGGGTAGGAACGAGCACCAACGGAGCCGGTGCCTTCGGCGCCTCCATCAATTTTACCACCATCGGGGAAGATTCCGATCCGGGTATTCACCTGGACGGCAGCGTGGGCAGCTTCGGCACCCGCCGGGGCGTCGTCCGTTACCGGGGTAAGACAGATAGCGGGTATATCCTGGACGCACGCTACAGCAAGATCCATTCCGATGGCTACATCGACCGGGCTTCCGCGGACCTGGACGGTTACTACGCCGCGGTGAGCAAGGATTTCGCAAAGGGAATCTTAAGTTTTGTAGCCTTCGGAGGCCACGAAGTCACCTACCAAAGCTGGAACGGGGTGACGCAGGAAGAGATCGACGAATTCGGGCGCACGTACAATTCGGTCGGTACCGAAAAAGAAGGCGATCCCTACGATAATGAAGTAGACAATTATCGGCAGAATCACTACCAGCTCCATTACAACGCGGAGCTGAACGAAGCCTTCGATCTTACCCTCAGTGGGCACTACACCCGCGGGCTGGGATATTTTGAGCAGTACAAGGCGGGGGAAAGCCTGTTCGATTACGGTATTACCGCCGAGGTAAACGAAAGCGATCTGATCCGGCGCCGGTGGCTGGACAACCACTTTTACGGTACCGTCTACAGTCTGCGTTACCGGCAAGAGCGGTGGGACGTTACTTTCGGTGGAGCCGCTAACGAATACCTGGGCGGCCACTACGGCGAGGTCATTTGGGCGCGTAACGCCGGCGATTCCGAAATACGGGACCGCTACTACGATAACGATGCTACCAAGCGGGACTTCAATAATTACCTGCGGGCGAATTACCGGCTACTGGACGACGTGAGCGTATACCTTGACGGACAGGTGCGCAGGGTGATCTATGATTTTGCCGGGATCGACGAAAATCGAAGTCCGCTCCGCGAAGAAGCCACGCATACCTTCTTCAATCCCAAGGCCGGTATCGTTTACTTACCCGCCCCCGGCACCCGGGCCTACGCCAGTTTCGGAGTGGCCCAGCGGGAACCGAACCGCAACGACTTCGTGGATAACCCCGCCTCCGCGCGCCCCGTTGCCGAAAAGCTGTACAACACCGAGGTAGGTTTCACCCGAATGCTGGGAAAAGCAAACTACGGGATCAACGCCTATTATATGGACTACCGGGATCAGCTGGTGCTGACCGGGGCACTGAATGACGTCGGCGATTACATCCGGACAAACGTGCCACAGAGCTACCGCCTGGGTCTGGAACTGCAGGGTGGCCTGCAAATTGTTCCGAACCTGAATGTCGGAGGCAACCTGACCTTTAGCCGCAACCGCGTCCGGAATTTCACCGAGCTACTTGACGACTGGGACGAAGGCGGACAATTGGCGGTCGAGCGCGAAGATACCCCGTTGAGCTTCAGTCCGGACCTGACCGGCGCCCTCGAGGTCTCCTACGGTCGTGACTTCCGCAATAACCGGATCGAAGCCGCCCTGCAAAACAAATACGTCGGCGATCGCTACGTCGACAACAGCGGCGCCGAGGAGAGCAAACTGAACGGTTACTATTACAGCGATCTGCGCCTGGCCTACGAGCTGAAAAGCCGCTACCGGATCACCTTCTTGCTCCGAAACCTGACCGACCAGCTCTACAGTAGCAACGGCTGGAGCTACCGCTACCAGGTGGGTGGCGCCCCCACCACGATGCTCGGGATGTACCCGCAGGCCGGGCGAAACTTTATGCTCAGCCTGGGGATTGACCTGTAGGAAATAACATTTCTGCAACATCCTACGGCCGCGGTACGTCGTTATACTACCCGTCAAACCGTGAATCGTGAGAAATTTTCTGCTGTCCTTTCTGATCGTGCTGGCCGCTTTCTTCGCGGGCCGCTACCTCTTTCCCGCCGAAGCGGAAACCGCCGCCTCGATGGTTGATATCGTGGCCAGGAATACGGCGGCGGATCGCACGGAGCGTCCCGAGAGGATACCGATGGAGGACGTCGATTTTACCTACACGCCGGAGGAAGAACGGACCATTCGCTTGTTTGAGGAGGCCTCCCCCGCCGTCTGCTTCATCACTACGAAAGCGATCCGCCGCTCTTTCTGGAGTTACGGAGAAGTAGAGAGTGGCTCGGGCTCGGGTTTCCTGTGGGACCGCGACGGGCACGTCATTACCAACTTCCACGTCATCAACGGCGCCAATACGAGCAGCATCGCCGTCACCCTCAGCAACGGGAAGACCTACAACGCCAGCGTGGTCGGCTTCGAGAAGGAAAAAGACCTGGCGGTACTGAAGATCGACGCCCCGGCGTCCGAACTACAGCCGATCCGGGTGGGAAGCAGCCAGAGCATCCGGGTAGGTCAGTCCGTCTTCGCCATCGGTAACCCCTTCGGACTGGACCAGACGCTCACCACCGGCATCGTCTCCGCCCTCGATCGGGAGATCCGCAGCCAGGCCGGCGTACCCATAAAGGGCGCGATTCAAACGGACGCGGCCATCAATCCGGGTAACTCGGGCGGACCGCTTCTGAACAGCGACGGTGAATTGATCGGTGTCAATACGTCCATCTACAGTCCATCGGGTGCATCGGCCGGTATCGGCTTTTCCATTCCGGTCGACGTAGTGAGCTACGTAGTAGACGATGTGATCCGCTACGGGGAAGTGCGTCGTCCGGTACTGGGCGCGGATGTGCGGCAGTACGGGCGTATCGAAGGACTGATCGTCGTCACCGTTGATCCGGCCAGCAGTGCCGGCAAAGCCGGGGTGAAGGGGCTGAGTCAGGGACAGCGTGGCGGTTATGTATTAGGTGACGTAGTGGTTGGGATTAACGGTAATGCCATCCGTACCACCTCCGATCTGTACCTCGAACTGGAGAAGTACCAACCCGGTGAGTCGGTCGCGCTGAATCTGCTACGTGGCGATCGGAAAATCACGGTGGATATACGTCTCGGTAGCACGGTAGACGGCTAAATTCGGCGACGGAGCGCTGGACAAAAGACTTTTCTTACGGCGTAACGATCTTGAATCCCTGGGGCATTTTACCCGGCTCCCTAAGCGTAATGAAATAGATTCCCCTTCCCAATCCAGCGGTGCTTATTTCACTCGGGCCGTTACGCTCCAACTCGCCGGTCAAGAGAACCTGACCGCTCACGTTGGTGAGCAGGTAGGATGCTCTGTCGCTCAATCCGAGTACGCGGTAGGTCGTGGCATCACTCCGGCGAAGACTCAGGGAGGCCGTCCCCGGGCCGGTTGGGTTGGTAACGTCAACAAGTTGGGCGAAAGACAGGTCTATCACGATCGGATCGTGGTCGCTAAAGCGGTAGAAGTCGGAGGCGTAGAGGCTGTCACTCGCTCCTTCCTGGTTGTAATCCAGGATGTCCGGTTCCGGCGCGTTGACCGTCCAGGCGGAAGCGTAGGTGACGTAGTCCGCCAGCGAATCGCTGACCAGCGCGTAATCCAGGCTGCCCCAAAGTCCTCCGAATACGTAGGAGGGTGGTCCGCCGCCGCAGGGAAAAGCGTCATTTTGCAGGGTTTTCGCGTTGACGAAGCCGGCTTCCAACAGCACGTCGATGGGATCTTCCATCCGGTAGCTGTTCAGGTCGCCGATGATCATCACCTTATTCGTTTCTACCCCCGTCGGGTCGGTGGCCAGCCAGGCGGTCAGTGCCTCGGCCGCCGCCGTACGGGTGCCGTTACAGTTGCCGGCGCCTCCATTATCGTCGTCGCCTTCCCCGCAGCCGCTTCCCTTACTTTTGAAGTGGTTAACGCACACGGTGAATTGCGCGCCAACGGTGCTGCTCGTGGAATCGATCACCCGGAAGGTCTGCGCCAGCGGCACCCGGTTGGTACCCGGCCCCTGGAAGAGGGAGTCCGGTGTGTTCAGGGCGGCCGCGCTCCCGGATTCCGCTATCCGCAAGGTATCGTAGATCAGCGCCACCATGATCTCATCGCCACCGGTATTCGGTGATTCCACGTAGCGGTAGCCCCGGTCTCCGGTGGCATTCAGCGTGTCCACCAGCCGGCTAAGCGCGGCAAAGTCATTGTTTTCTATTTCGATCAGGCCCACCACGTCCGCATCCAGTTCGGTGAGCGCGGCAACGATTTTCGCCTCCTGACGCAGCAGTTCGCTTTCCGTGTCCGCCCCGCGGCTATAGAGGGTTGTAAAATAATTCAGGACGTTAGCACTTACTACGCGTACATCACCCGTCATCGCCGGAGCGGCGGTGGGCCGGGCGTTGCCGGTGAAGGTGACGCCTGTTTGGTCGGTCGGTTGAATGCGATACCGGTTAAAACTGTAGCCCAGGACGCCGGTGAGGCCAGAGATTGTCTGACCGGCCCGCAGGCTATTGTCGACGGAAAACGAGCTGCCGTCGGGAAGTAAGATGGGCTGTAAGCCGGTACCGCTGCGCGCATCGTCCACGATGATCGCCTGCCGACCTATGCTGTCGAGATAGGCATTCAGGCCGGCCTCATCGGGCTCGTTGCATTCCGTAAACTGAATAAGCCGCTCTCCGGTACTGACCTCGACCTCCCCAAACCGCACGAGATTATCTACGCTGGTAATCACTAGGTCGCGGGGCTGGACGAGCATGCCCTCCAGGCTTTCCAGACTGGAATCGGCCTGCGGTAAGATCAATATGGTTGGCGTCGGAATGGGTACACCGCTCGCTTCCACGGAAATCATTGCTCCTGCGTCCGCGCCGTCCAATTGCGTTTGCCCGAAGTATTCCTCCACCTCCGCCGTCACGGTAACCCGGTCGCCGACGATGACATCCGCATTCGGAGCGAAAACGAAAAGGCCCTCCGAGGTCATCGGATCGTCGTCGGCGTCCTCATCTTCCTCCTGCAGGTAGAAGCCGTCCAGGCCGTCCGTGAAGTCGGCGGTCACCACGGCCACTACGGTTACTACATTACCGGCCAGCGGCGATCCGAATCCATCTCCCTGTACGATGTGTATCCCGATGGGATCAGATCCCAGGTCGTTGTCGAGCAGGTCAAGGGTGGTTCCCAGGCCGGCTACGTAACTTGAATCGGACAGGTAAGTGAGGCGCAGCCCGATGGTCTCGGTACCCTCTATCCGGTCATCGTCGATGGCGCGGAAGGTGACGTCCACCTCCGTGTTTCCGCCGGCAAACTGGATGGTGTCGCTGTCGATAGTACGCACGTAATCTTCGCCTTCCGTGGCGGTTCCGTAGAGCTCGTAAGCTACCGTTAGGGTACTGAAAGTTGCCGGGGAAAGGGTGACGGTGAAGCCCGCCGTCGTCTCGGGCGAATCTTCGGATAGCTGACCGTTGGCGGAGATCGTGATTTGCTTGTCCGAGAAGCCCGGCAGATAGGTCCCGAAGGGGACCTGATTGCCGATCTCTTCGGCGGTAAGGTCGTCCAGTAAATCATTCCCGGGTATGGTCCAGTCATCTGGATTCCAGCTTCCGTTGGATGTCGTGCCGCCCTTGCGGTAGAGGTAGCTATCCTGGTAGATATTATCGGCCGGTCCTCCGATAGCGCCCCCGACCACGTCAATGACGTTGCCGTCTATCGTCAGGGCGAAAGCGTCGTTACCGTTACCACTGACCGTTCCGCTCGTGATGGTATTGGCAAAGCCCGCCCCATTTCCGAAAGAAGCCGTGAAGGTGTCGGCATCATTCACTATGTAGACGAAGCTGTTCGTATACGTGCCCTCCAGGGAGATGTCGGTAGGTTCGGTAGATCCGTTGGCGTACCGCTGCAGGGTGTAACCGCTCAGGTCTACCGTCCCACTTACGTAAAGTTCTACGGCCCGCGGCGTAGCTCCCGTAAGGGTACCATCCAGCAGACCGGTGATCAGGACCTGATCCTGGGCAGCCACGAAAGTAGAGAGGAACAGGACCGGGTATAGGATGAAAAGCTTCAAGGGAGGTCGTGGGTTAGGTGGACACCAAAGGTAGCCCACCTAACCCGCCGAGACCTCATGCGGAGGGAATTTACTTCGCGGCGTAGGGCATCCGCTTGCTGGCGTTCCGCATCAGGGATTCGACCAGGTCTTCGGGGGAATTGAAGACGGAGCCCTTGGCTTCCCAGTCATAATTCCAGACCATGCCCTCTTGCGCATCGTGGAGGTCCATATTGACCGTCGTATTGTTGGTGGTTCCCCAGGCACCGAGCAGGACGCCGACGGCAATAGCAGCACCCTGGCTCATCGGCTTGCTGGTATTGAAACGGGTGATCAATACGCCATCCACCTGCAGGGCAGCCGCCAATTCGGCCGGAGTAAGGCTACGAT
>JBASAV010000435.1:0-10722 GCA_049650785.1 Lewinella sp.
AGCCGATCCTTTCGACCTGATGGATGACTCTTCCTTTACGATCACCTACTTGGACTTCGCCGATGACGGTGGCTGTGGCGGAACACCTGCGGAATTCACGCTGGTATTTACAAAGCAGTAGCACGGTAAGCTCACCCGCTGACGAATAGTTCTGGGACGCCTTCAATTGGAAGGCGTCCCATTTTTTTTGCTTCGGGATAGCGAATAGCCAATTAAAAATCCCGCAGAGGGTGATTTATCTCATTTGGTAAATCCACGAACTACTTAGGCTGGCATCCGCGTGGTATATTACCCCTCAATCAATCACGATCCGTGCAGATAAAAGAAAACGCGAAAGAATACGATGCTATCATCGTAGGGAGTGGTGCCGGGGGAGGCATGACGGCCCGCCGGCTGGCCGAGAATGGCCTGAACATCGCTATCATCGAGGCCGGTCCCTTCTTCGATCCGACCGATAAGGAAATGGCTACCCAGATGCGCTGGCCGTGGGAAAGCCCCCGCCGCGGCGCCTCAACCACCCGACCCTTTGGTGATTTTAACGCCGCCTTCGGGGGGTGGGATATTCCGGGCGAACCGTACACTACTTTCCCCGGAACTGATTTTCAGTGGTTCCGTAGTCGTATGCTCGGCGGGCGCACCAATCACTGGGGACGTATCAGCCTGCGATTCGGGCCGGATGACTTCAAGCACTACGATAAAGATGGCTTAGGGTCGAATTGGCCAATCACTTACGACGAGGTGAAACCCTGGTACGATAAGGTCGATAAACTAATCGGTGTATTCGGTACCAATGAGGGCCTGCACAACGATCCGGACGGCTTCTTTCTCCCTCCGCCGAAGCCCCGTCTGCACGAGATGATGATCGCCAAGCACGCCAAGAACGTTGGGGTGCCCTTCATTCCCAGCCGATTGAGTATCGTGACGAAAAAGGTGAATGACGAGCGGGGTCTCTGCTTCTACTGTAATCAGTGTAGCCGGAGCTGTATGGTCAAAGCCGACTTCAGTTCAAGCAGCGCCCTGGTTATCCCGGCTATGAACAGCGCCGGTACCGTCGATCTGTATACCGACTCCATGGCGCGCGAGGTGGTTACGGATAGCACCGGCCGGGCAACGGGGGTCAGCTACGTCAGCAAAGAGGATCGCCGGGAATACACTATTAAGGGTAAGGTCGTGGTACTTGCGGCGGGCGCCTGTGAAACGGCGCGTCTGTTACTCAACAGTCATGCTCCCGGCCAGGAGAATGGTTTGGGTAATGGCAGCGGCGTCGTTGGTCGGTACCTGCACGACAGTACCGGACTCAACGTAAGCGGCTTCTTGCCCAGCTTGATGGATCGGAAGCGGTACAACGAAGATGGGGTGGGTAGCCTCCATACCTACGCTCCCTGGTGGCTCGATAATAGAAAGCTGGATTTCCCACGCGGCTACCACATCGAAGTGTGGGGCGGTATGGGCATGCCGAGTTACGGATTTGGCGGCAGCATTCTGGCTACCCAACGGGCCGTCGGCGATCGGGTAGGGGGCTACGGTCGCAAGATGCTCGACGAAATGAATCGCTACTACGGCGCCTCCATCGGTATGGCCATGCGTGGCGAATCGGTAGCGATGTACGATAACTACTGCGAGATCGATCCGAGCGGACAGGTAGATGAATGGGGAATTCCCACGCTACGCTTCAATTACAAGTGGACCGACTACGAGTACAAGCAAGCGCAGCACGCTCAGCAGACCTTACGCTCCATCATGGATGACATGGGAGCGGAAATGGTATCCGACGAACCAGGAAAAGATCAGGAGTACGGTCTGCTGGCACCCGGCGCCATCATTCATGAGGTGGGTACCGCGCGCATGGGTGACGATCCTGCCACGAGCGTCACGGATCGTTGGGGTAAATTACACGAGTCACCCAACGTTTTCATCTCCGATGCAGCAGTATTCGCCAGCCAGGCTGATAAGAATCCCACCTGGACCATTCTGGCCCTGGCCTGGCGGCAGGGGGAACACATCGTTGAGGAACTCAAAAAAATGAATATCTGATGGATCGTCGCAAAACGTTAAAAACCATTCTCGGTGGTGCCGTAGGAACGGCCTTTATCGGCGGTAGCGTCGGATGCAATCCGGATAGCCCCGCACCGGTCTCGGCTATCGAACCCGAGAACAAGGGCTACGGGCTCCGTACCGCTTACGAAGCCGAACGCGAAGAGCAACTGCGTAGCGAACGCTTTTTTTCCGATTATGAGAAAGAAACGCTCGTCGTCCTGGGCAACATCATTATTCCGGATGTCGAGGAAAGTGGGTTCAGTGAATTCTGTGAATTCATGGCGAAGGATCAGCCGGCCGCGCACGCCACTCGTCTGCGGGGCGGACTTGCCTGGCTGAATGCGGAGAGTAGCCGTCGCTTCGATGGCAAATCGTTCATTGATCTGGACGATGAACAGCGTATTACGCTAGTCGACGAGATCGCCTACCCCGACCCCGAAGCGAAGATGCAGCCCCCGGGTGTCCAGTTTTTCAACCACGCCCGCTACATGGCCATGACTTGCTACTATACCAGCCGGCAGGGAGTTGATGACCTGGGTTACGTAGGTAATCAGGCTAACGTTTGGGACGGACCGCCCCAGGATGTACTGGACAAGCACGGACTGGCGTACGACCCCAAATGGCTGCCCATTTACGTCGATCAATCCAAACGCGGCGAACAAGTCGAGTGGGACGAGCAGGGCAACATCATTAATTCGTGAGGCGGAGCTAGCGGGCGATCTGATTCGGCTCGGCAGATATCCGAAAATATACCGGGGAAAGTTTTGTTTCCCACGTCCAGCCCTTACCTTTGTGGCTTGGGCGGCACACGGTCAGCTCCTTCTGAATCTCCCCAGGGCAGAAATGCAGCAAGGATAGGAGGTTGAGCGACTGGTGTGCTTGCCCATTTTTTTTGCCCTTTACTGACCGCTTATTGCACTTGGACGGCGACGTCGTGTTATATTTGGTTATGAAGCAACTCGTTTTCGCGACCAACAACCCCCATAAGATTGCCGAAATACAGCAGCAACTAGGGGATCGTTATACTTTTCGCAGTCTTCAGGATATCGGTTGCACCGCCGATATTCCGGAAACAGGTCGGACCATCGAAGACAACGCACGCATGAAGGCACGCTACGTGCTAGACAACCATTGTCAGGATTGCTTTAGCGAAGACACCGGCCTGGAGGTTTACGCATTAGATGGCGCCCCGGGAGTAGATACCGCCCACTACGCCGGTCCGGAACGTGATGCGGAAGCCAACAATACGAAACTGCTCTCCGATCTTGGTGATCGCAAGGATCGGTTAGCCTGCTTTCGTACCATTATTTGCTTACTTCAGGATGGCCAGGAACATCTTTTTGAGGGAAAATGTGAGGGTCGCATAGCGACTTTCCCCACCGGGCAGGATGGTTTCGGATACGATCCGATCTTCATTCCTACGGAAGGAAACGGTACTAGCTTTGCCCAAATGACCGCCGACGAAAAGATCGGTATCAGCCACCGTGCCCGGGCGATAGCCCAGCTTGAGGCCTACCTCAAAATGCAGCCGGATGCCGCTCGTCCCACGGTGTAGCGTCTTGGAAACTGCTGGCTACGTTCACTAAGTTTTGCTCGTCGAATAAGCGTCCCGTAAACGTGATGCTCGTAGGCGTACCGTCGTGCAGTCCATTGGGGACAGTGATCGATGGATGGCCCGTCATGTTAGTGATGAAGAGGCTGCTCGAATTCCAACTGGGATTGACATAGACGTCGATGCCGTGGTCGGAAAATAATTGATCCATTTTCTCCATCAGATCCCGGCGTAGTCGGTTGGCTTGCACGTAGGCTACGGCGGGTACGAAGTGTGCCGTCCGGAAAGCATTCGGCCAGGCATTGCGTACCTGGCGGGTGAGCTGGTCGTCATCACCGCTACGCGTGAGCGATTCGAAGGCCGCGGCGGCCTCCACATTGAGGATGAAGCCGATATCGGGATTATCCGGCAGGTCTATTTCTACAAGTTCGTAACCCAAATCCCGGAGTGACTGCAGAGAAGCAGAGTCGTTGGCCGCAAAATCGTACTCGTTATCGAAATTGCGCTTCAGGTAGCCGATGCGGGTAGGGCGCGCCGAATTTTCGGGAAGTTCAAACTGGAAGCCAGCCCGGATCGCGTGGGCGTCGCGCGGATCGTAATGGGCAATGGCGGCCAGTACCAGTCCGGCATCCGTAGCGGAGCGGGTAATGGGCCCGATCTTGTCCATGGACCAGCTCAACGCCATGGCCCCGTGGCGGGATACCCGTCCGAAGGTGGGCCGCAGCCCGGTAGTACCGCAGACCGTACTCGGGCTCACGATACTGCCTAGGGTTTCGGTGCCGATGGCGAAGGGCAATAGACCGGCGGCCACCGCACTGGCGGATCCGGCGGACGATCCGCTGCTACCTTGCTCGACGTTCCAGGGGTTACGGGTCATCTCGCCAAACCACACGTCGCCCCAGGCTAGAGCACCCATGCTGAGTTTGGCGCAGAGCACGGCACCGGCGGCATCCAGCTGTTCGACCACCGACGCATCCTCGTCGATGGTCTGTCCCTCATAGGGCTTCGCCCCCCAGGTAGTCAGGTAACCTTCGGCGGCGAGCAAGTCTTTTGCGCCGTAGGGAATGCCGTGCAGGTAACCGCGGTAGTTGCCGGCGGCGAGCTCGGCGTCCATTTCATCGGCCTTGGCCAGTGCCCGTTCTTCCGTCAGCGTGATCACACAGTGTAGTGTTGGATCGTGTTTCTTCAACCGGGCCAGGAAGAACTCCGTCAGTTCCCGGCTGGTGATCTTGCGGTTGTAGATCAGGCCGGCCAATTGCTCTACGGTAGCCCATTCCAATCCGTTGATGTTGCCGCCGTCCACCGACAACACCTCGGGTGGGGTGGCCGGGGCGGTCACGCTGGTATCGGCGGGAAGTTGTTCCGGTCGAAGTACCGGACTGAATACGAGGGCGGGGGAGAGTCCGTTCGGAATATCCATCTTACCGATGGTATCGAAGGCGGTCAGGTTGTCTTCCAGATCTTCCATCATCAGTTCGATTTCCTCATCGTCCAGGAAATCGATGCCGAGCACGGCGGCGGCGGCCTTCACTTGGTCGGGACTCGGGGCCAGCGTGGTGACGGCGGCGGCGGCGGTAAGTAGCAGTACGGCCAGGGGTAGGTAGCGGGACATTTGATTTGCGATTTACGATGCTGGATTGACGAGATGCGATTTTGCGCTACAAAAGTCGCTTGTTTCGCTCGCGATGTGTTTACCGGCTTCACTCTACCGGTACTGGGGCGGAAAAGCGAGTACGGTTGGAAATAGGACGATTGCTTTAGCGGGTACCGCGGGGGATCAGGGTACTGGGGAACACTACTACGCTTTGATTGCCGTCCTCGCTCACCGACGAGACGCCGAAGAAGTAGTTGTCGACGACGATATTCTCAAGGGTATGATCTAAACGGTCGGCGGGGACAAAGACCTGGTGCTCCCAGCGCGGGGAGGTGGTCAATCGCCAGTGGACGTAGTAGCCGGCGATTGGCGTGTCGGTTTCGGGGGCTTCCCACCGCAGGCGGGTACTCGGCTCTACGGCTCCGCCGATCATGACCAGCGGCGGGGGCGGGGGAGCGGCGGCCAGGCCGGCCAGGACGATGGCGTTCACGCCCGTGAGCTTGGCGGCGTAGGGGAAATTGACGTGCTCGAGCTTGTCGCCGTACTCGATGCCGTCTTCGGTGCGGATATCCTGGTGCTGCTGGGTGTAGTTCTCGTGGGTTTCCATGATGCGTACGCCGGGGAAGCCCGCATCGTTAAACGGCCGGTGGTGACCGCCGCGGCCGAAACGGTCCAGGCGGTAGATCATCATCGGCTCCAGATTGGTGGTGTACTGTCGCGTTGCGGCGTCCACGTAGCGGGCTAGTTGGCGACTGGGGCCGTCCACCTCCCCGCCGAAGAACCGACGGTAGGTATTGGCGCGCTCGTCGTTGGCGTCATCGGGGTAGTAGGGTTCGGAGAAGATGCGGAAGCTGGTATTGTCGGTCACCCCGTCTACGCCGGTGATGTTACCGATCATATCGTTGTTGAGGACGCCCGTCAGGTTCCACCCCTGCTCCTGCACCCAGTCGGCCATCCCCTTGCCGCCGAAGAGTCCCTGCTCTTCGCCACTCAGTCCCACGTAGAGAATGGAGCCGGGGAATTCATACTGTGTCAGTACCCGGGCCGCTTCCAGGGCGCCGGCCATACCGCTGGCATTATCGTTGGCGCCCGGACTATCGCTGGTTCCGTCCAGGGCATCGCTTACGCGGCTGTCGATGTCGCCGCTCATCATGATGAAGCGGTTCGGGTCCTGCGTGCCGCGCTGTACGGCGATAACGTTAACTACCCAAGTATCCTCCTTGATGCGACTTTCGGGGTCACCCTCCACCAGGTTACGCTGGTACATAACCTCCAGGCAACCGCCGCAGGCTTCGCTGATGCGCTCAAATTCCGCGTGGATCCACCGGCGCGCGGCGCCGATACCGCGGGTATCGCTGGTGGTATCGCTCAGCGTGTGGCGGGTGCCGAAGTTGACCAGCGTAGTAATATCTTCCTCCAGCCGATCGGCCTGGGGGGCATTGGCGATATCGTACATCCGGGGGTCGCTGGCGGGCGGCGGACTTACCGGGTCGGATTGCTGGGCGGAGAGGGCAAGCGACAAGCAGGGCAGGGCGGCAAACAGGAATGAACGCATGGAAGGTTTGGTTTGGGGAGCCCAAAAGATACGGTACGCCCCGTTCCCCGTCGGCAGGCCGAAGCCTATTCGCCGGTGATGCTCTGGCCGCAATTTGGTCGGTGCATACAACGTATCGTCTACTAGCGAGTTCTTTTAACGTAATTAGCCATCACCTACGCAAGCCCTGTTCGTCCCTTGAAAGCCCCTTTACTGTTGCTGTCGTTGCTGCTGTCTTTCTTCGGCAATGCCCAGACTGATTTTTCGTCGCAGTTACCCCTCCTCCGCATCGAAACGGGGGGAGCGAAGATTGTTGACGAACCGAAGATAATGGCCCGCCTGTCGATTATCGATCACGCGGACGGTAGGGGCAACCGACCCGAAGATACTCCCGACGGCTACGACGGCTTTATCGGCATCGAGTTGCGGGGAAGCTCCAGTCAGCAACGCTTTCCCAAAAAGGGATTCGGATTGGAAACTTGGGACGAAATGGGCGAGGATGTTGATGTCGGTATGCTGGGGATGCCGTCCGAGGAGGACTGGGTACTGCACGGTCCCTACAGCGATAAGTCGCTTATTCGCAACGCCCTGACGTACCGCCTAGCCGAGCAGATGATGGACTACGCGCCACGGAGCCGGCTGGTCGAACTATTCGTCGACGGTGAATACCGCGGGGTGTATCTCTTTACCGAGAAAATCAAGCGGGATGAGGCGCGCGTAGACATCAGTCGGCTGCGGGAGGAAGACAACAGCGGGGATCAACTAACCGGCGGCTATCTCCTCAAATTCGATAAATTCAACGGCAATAAGGAGGAGGAGAATAGATCTTTCTGGTTTCCCTCGGTCTACGGAAGTGCTATCAACTCCGCGAAGAGCGAAGAGGTATCCATTCAGTATGATTACCCTGCTCCCGAAGATATCACCGATCCGCAACGATCCTACATTCAGCGCTTTATTCGGGAGTTCGAGGAACGCCTGGCCGGAGAAGACTTTACCGACCCGTCCCGCGGTTATCGTCCCTTGGTTGACCTGCCGAGCTTTGTGGATTTTATGCTCGTTAACGAGCTGACCCGCAACGTTGATGGCTACCGGTTGAGCACCTGGATGTACAAAACGAAGGATAGTAAGGGGGGGAAACTACACATGGGGCCGGTCTGGGACTTCAATTTGGCGTTTGGCAATGCCAATTACTGCAACGGTAGCCGTACCGATGGATGGGCGTATGACTTTAACTGGGTTTGTCCCGAAAGTAGTCCCCTGCTTCCTTTCTGGTGGGAGCGGATGCGGCAGGACCCGGTCTTCCTCGGTATGGTACAGGACCGCTGGCGGGAATTGAGAAACGGACTGCTCCATGACGACCATCTCGATCGTATGGTCGATAGCCTAGTCAGCGAGATGGGAGGGGCGGTCGATCGCAACTTCGAGCGCTGGCCGGTAATCGGTACCCACGTTTGGCCGAACGACTTTGTTGGTAGTAGCTACGCCGAGGAGTTGACTCACCTGCGCGGTTGGATGCACGAGCGTACCGCTTGGTTGGACGGGGCCATACCCAAGCTGGAAGTACCCACCGCCCTGAACGGGCCCCTCCTGCTTTCGCCTAATCCGGCCCGGGGCAGTTTTCGGATGCTAGTGGACGGAGAGGTGTGGACGGAAAAATCCCGTCTCTACGATAGTCTCGGGCGACTAGTACTGGAGGGCACGCCGGGGCAGACCGAGTTCGATGTGCGTGGGTTGCCGACCGGGCTGTACTTTTTCTCCGTTATCGCCAACGCCACCGAGCTTTCCGCCAAGGTGTTCATTCGTTAGCACCCCCTCACCCCACCGCCACCGCCGTTTTCCCAAACCGCCCCCGCACCTTATCCAGCGCCAGCAGCAGCCGGTTGTTTTCCTCGGTGTCGTTGAAGAGGTCTAGTTGGGTATGCCCGCTGGCCAGCAAATCGAAGCGGACCCCAATCAGGCGAATACACTGCCGCCGGGTAAACAGCTCCCGAAAGAGCGTCTCGGCCAGGGGCACCAGTTGCTGGTCGTGGGCCGTATAGTCGATGCGGCGCGCCCGGGTGTAGGTATTGAAGTCGGTGTAGCGGATCTTGACCGTCACGCGGGCGGTGAGCCGACCAGCCTTGCGCAGGTCAAAGGCCAGCTGCGTAGTCTGATGGCGAAGCTTACGCAGCAGAAATTCCATGTCGATCGTATCCGTTTGAAAGGTGGATTCCGAAGAAAAAGACTTCCGCTCCGTATACGGCACTACCGGCCGGTGATCGATACCATTGGCCCGGCGGTGGTACTCCCGCCCGAGGTTGCCGAACTCCCGCTCCAGTAGCGATACCGGCACCTGACTCAGCGTCCCCGCCTTCCGGATACCCATCAGGCTCATCTTCCGGGCCGTCACGGAGCCGATGCTGGGGATCTTCCGCACGGGCAGGGGCGAGAGAAAGGCCCGCTCGGCCCCCGTCTGCACCCAGCCGGAGCCGTTTGGTTTGGCCTCGCCGGCGCGCACCTTCGACACCAGTTTATTGATGGCCAGTCCGGCCGAGATCGGCAGCCCCGTTTCCTTGATGATGCGCTGCCGCAACTCCCCGCTCCACCGAACGCAGCCCACGTGGCGGTCCATCCCCGTCATATCCACGTAGAACTCGTCGATCGATGCTTTTTCGAATACCGGGCCCTCCTCGGCGATGATTTCCGTTACCATACCCGAATGCTTTTCGTAGTCCTCGTAGTCACCCCGCACGGTCCGCGCGTCCGGGCACCTGCGCAGCGCGATCGCAATGGGCATCCCCGCGTGAATACCGAAGCGCCGCGCCTCGTAACTGCAGGAGGTCACCACGCCGCGCCCCCCGGTACCGCCCACGATCAGGGGAATGCCGGCCAGGGCCGCGTTTTTCTTGATTTCCACGGAGGCGAAGAAGGCGTCCATGTCCAGGTGTAGGATGGCTCGTTGGTACATTTTTCAGGGAGTAAAGGGTGGAAGGGGTAAAGGGGCTAAGGAGCGCGGTGGTCATCCGGTGTGTTGCCGACGCAGGAGGCCTCATCGGATGTCTCTCCGCGTACTCCCTGCCAGCTATCAACTATTCGCTATCCGCTATTTAGGCACCCGAGGAATCAAACTTTCCCGGCGCGTAGGCGGCGGTTCGGCGACGGGCGAGCCCCGGTCGTCGGTGAAGCGGAGGTCGCGCAGGTAGGGCAAGCGCTCCATGCGGTCCACCTCGATGCAGGGGAAGTCGAATTCCCGGGTGACCTTACCGGCCAGTCGATACACCCCCGCGCCGCGGAACGGAAAGCGCAGGTAGGCATCCGGAAAGTGGACGCTGTCGAAGTAGCGGCCGTGCTCGTCCAGCCAGCAGCCGAAGCTCATCCGCTCCTGCTTGATGGTCGGCACCACCTTATCGCAGACGAAATAGCCGAGTAGCTCGATCCGGTCGTTACTCCGTACGTGCGCCAGGGGGTGGACGTCTCTTTTTTGCGCCGGCGCGCA
The DNA here is from genome assembly GCA_049650785.1 of Lewinella sp. Classification (GTDB taxonomy): domain Bacteria; phylum Bacteroidota; class Bacteroidia; order Chitinophagales; family Saprospiraceae; genus Neolewinella. The sequence continues at coordinate 10,193 of JBASAV010000435.1, forward strand.
GGTAGAAAGATCCCAGGAATTGGGTCCCGTCAGCCGAGTCCCGGCGGTAGCCGGCTCGTCTGCCGGGTGCGTTCCCCCCGGGGTAGTTGCCGCATTCGGCAGACGAACTTTTCCCGACTCCGCCCGGGAAAAGGATTCGGCTGACGGAGCCGGCGGTACTTCTACCAGCCAAAAGGGCGAGCAAAGCGGAAAGCCCAGTAACTCCAACTCATCAAAGGCCTGGTCGAACTGCCGGGAACTGAGGCGGTGGCCGGGCCGCTGGTTGGGTGTTTCGTCGAGGTGAAAGTCCTGATCGGGAACCACGCGGGCAAAAAGGTCGAGGGAAGACTCTTTCTTCAGCCGCGGGTTGAAGACGGCATTCTTCTCCCAGAGCAATTCCGATTTACGCTTACCGGTGAAGCGGAAGGCGCCAATGCGGATCAGCAATTCCAGCTGGCTGCTCTCCACGTCGACGCGGGCACAGAAGTCGGTGAGGTCACGGAAGGAACCGTGCTGGCTACGCTCTACCAGTAGCCGATGGATCAACTGCT
>JBASAV010000436.1:0-9534 GCA_049650785.1 Lewinella sp.
TCATGACCCGGGGAGAGCGCGAGCAGAGCTCACGAACCATGCTGCGAGCAGAGCTCACGAACCATGGCCGGTTCCCGAGTTGCACTCGGGTTGTTGCGGGTCGTGAAGGTCATGACCCGGGAAGAGCGCGAGCGGAGCTCACGAACCATGGCCGGTTCCCGAGTTGCACTCGGGTGTGTGGCGGGTCGTAAAGGTCATGACCCGGGAAGAGCGCGAGCAGAGCTCACGAACCATGCTGCGAGCGGAGCTCACAAATTATCAACTTCCCCCACATACCGCTCCATAATTCCGTCCCAATCCTCCGGTACATCGACCCGCGGCACCTCCCGGCCGGCTTGCTGCGCGAGCCACTCCGCCACCCCATCCCGGCGGCGGAGGGCGGCATCGCCCCGGGGCGGAACCCAACCGTATACGTCGAGCTCCCGGTATCCCTTTTTCGCGTCGCCAAAGCCCCAGCGGATATTGCCATAGGTGGAGGCATCCCGCCCGTCGTAACTGAAGCGGTCGTTGAGGTAGCAAGCTACGGCAAAGGCTTCCCGGGGGTCCGGTCGCCAACGGATGAGCTGCTTGACCCAGTACATCCGGAGGTTATTATTCATCCAGCCATCCAGGGTGTACGTTTTTTGGGCGGCATTCCAGGTTTCGTCGTCGGTTTCCCCGTGGATCAGGGCCTGCAGGTCGTATACCGTTTTGCGGGGATCGCCGGCGTGGTCCAGCAAACTCTTACTGGCCCAACCCGGTATGCCGGCCCATCGGTTGAAATGGGGCATTTTGCGACAGCCATGGTGGAAGTACTCCCGCCACGTCAGTAGCTCATCGAAAAACTTATAGCGGGCGGCGGGGTGGACGTCACCGTCCGCCTCGGCCTTCCGTACCGCCAGCGCCACCTCCCGCGGCGAGAGGACCCCGAAGTGCATATAGGGAGACAGGTGCGTCGAGTCGTTCTCCAGGGACGGGTTGTTGCGGGTCCACTTGTAGCGCGGGATCACCTCGCTGACAACTTTCTTCAGGCGATCCACCGCGACGGAACGACTACCAGGGTAAGCGGGTACGGCCCGTACGGACATATCCACGCCGCACTGCTCGATCAGTGCATCGAGCCCGTCGACGCTCAGGTCAGTGGATTCTCCGGAACCCAAATCCAGATCGCCCTGGAATTTATCCATGGCGGGCTTTTGCTCCAGGTCGGTTTGCAGGTGGACCTCCCGTAATGGCGTGTGTGCGGCACGGAACTGTTTGGTGGTAGCCAGATGGTCAGGGAAGGCGTTCATCGGCACGGCGCAGCAGGCATCTACCGCCCAGACGGCAGCGGAGAGGCGGCCGGCCAAATCATCGGCGTAGGTGCGGGTCACGAAGGTGGGCACGTCATCAACTACCACGGCGGCGGCCTGCTCGGCCACTTTGGCTACGGTATCGACCTCTCCGTCGCCCGCCCGGCGGACCCAGCGTACGAACCGTAGCCCCCTTTCCTCCACGCCCGATTGCAAATCCAGGCTGGCCTCCAGAATGAACCGGTGCAGCCGGTGGGAAGCGTAGGGGTAGCGATTCTCCAGGGCGTGAATGACGACCACCGGCAGCTTCAGCTGGTTGCCCAGGAGAATGGCTACGTCGATTGCGGGATTCTCCTGCGCCCGTAAAGCTTGCATCAGCCAGCAGAGTACGTATTCGCGCTTCCCGTCTACGGGGTGAGGAGTAAGGGCGCGGGTGCGTTGGCGGAGGATATCGTGTGCGGTCACCCCCAAACAACCGCGGGCGGATCAAAGGGTTTTCCCTCCGATCCGCCCGCGGCGAAAGCTAGTTGCGATGACCGTTACCGGGTCACGATCAGGCGTCGGGCCGTTCGTTTGCCCTCGGCGGTGAGGGTAAGGATGTAGGCGCCGGGGCGCAGGTTTAGCGCCTGTGCGTTAAGCGGAATGGTTTGCAGTCCGTCGGCATTGCGGCGGGCTACTTCCTTGCCTAACTGGTCGTAGATTCGGAGTTCGGCTCGGTTCAGGGCCGTTCCCAGGCGTACGGTAAAGCTTCCGCCGGTCGGGTTGGGGAAGATTTCTACGCTGGTAGCTAACTCCACCGGCCGGCTGAAGATCGAGCTCGGTTGGCAGTAGGTGAACTCGTTCAGCGGCGGATTGTCCGCACGGCGGAGGCTATCGTTCAGGTATTCGGCGAGGGCCGGGCGGGGGGCGTCGGTACAGGGGTCGATGATGTACGCATCCTGATCCGTGCGCCACAGCCCGGTGCGGTAGCCCCACAGGGTGATACCGATGACGGAGGGGTGGTTCCAGAACAGACCGAATACCCGCTCGTACTCTGCCAGCTGGAAGGAGTCGGCAACCATCTGATCTTCGGTGGCGGTGTAGGTACCGTCGGTGTTACCGTCGATCTCCAGTTCGGTGACCATCAGCGGAAGGCCGATCATGGCCAGACTGTCAAGTTTCTCCGTGAGCGTGGCGGTCTGCTGGGTAAAGGCATCCTCGTCGTAGACGTCCGTATAGACGCGGGTGGAGAAGGCGTGTCCCTGGAAACCGAGTACATCAACCAGACCGAGGGAGTCGAGCAGCTGAGCCACCTCGACGTAGTGCATGGTGGTAGGACCGCCACCGTTGACGACGTTGTACTCGTTCAGCATCAGCTTGGTCTCCTCACAGGGGAAATAGCTGCGCGCTATCTTGAAGGCGTTGACGATCCAGTCGTACTCGCCGGCGGTAGTTGACAGGGAATCATTGAGCGAGCGGAGGGCTTCGATGTAGTCACCGCTACCGTTGTCGTCGGCATTCTGGCCCAGGTTGTCGGGCGGCTGGTTGATGAATTCGTTGAGTACCTCTACGTACTCTAGCGTAGCGCGCGCGTCGCTGCTGCCGTCAAAGTGATTAGCTACACCCGAAATCCATTCGATGATCTCTTCCACCTTTTCTTCGTCCGAAAGCGGCTTTAGCCAGGTCGGCTGCTGAGCACCCCAGAGTAATACGTGGTAGCGGAAGGGGAAATCGTTGCGGGCGGCGAAGGCGCGGATGCTGTCGAGCTGTTGGAAGTCGAACGTATCGCGGGTACCCTCTACGCTACCCCACTTACCGGCGTTTTCCGGTGTGACCTGGTTGAAGTAGTATTCGAAGTCGTCCGACTGGCTACCGCCGTAGACCGAGCCGATGAACTTGTTCTTGCCGGCGGCAATGGGGGTCTGGGTGCTGTCCACCGAGAAGGTGTCGACACAGGGGGCGGCGGGGGCAAGCATCTCCGCCGCGTCGAAGTAGAAGGTCGCTACGTCGTAGGCGAGGTCCATCGAGATGACGGTCTTCGGCACGTTCGCCACGAAGGTGTAGGAAATCCGGGTCCAATCCGTCGGGATTTCCAAATCGCCGCCGTACTGGGCCGTGCCCTGACCCGGCTGGGTGGAGAAACGCATGGATCCGCCTGCTTCCTCCGCCTTAGCCCAGATACTGAAGGTGTAGCTGTTGCCGACGAAAGTCTCTATGGAATCGGTGGTCACCTGTACTTGCCAGGGCTGACTTTCGGAACCAGGACTGTTAATCTGTAGGGCGCGATCACCCTCGTAGACATTTTCTGCTTCCGTTGTTTCCACCACATTATCGGCGCCGTTCACTGCGGTCCAATTGGTGAAGGTGTTGCCATCGCCCTCCTCGAAGCTTGGGTTTGGGATCAAATTTTCGCCCTGGGCGAGGAGCAGCGTGCCCGGCAGGAGCAGGCAAAGCATGGCGAGGAATAGGTTGGAGTAAAATCTTTGCATTAATCGAGTTTTAGTAAGAAAGCGAAGCGGCCAAAGACGGCCGACCGTGAATATATACCCGCATTTTGCTTTTCAAAGCCTTTTACGCATTCGATTGTGTAATTTTTATGCTCACGGGCGGAATGAGGACATTTATTAGTGTCCTCAACTGGCGAAAGGGCCCTAGCGACCCGCCGTAAAGGTCAGCACGTCCCCCGCGTCAGTGGTCACGTCGTATTCGTACACCCGCGGGGCGCGGGCGTCCGCTTCATAGGATTCCGGCCGTACCAGGGGCGGGGCGAGCGTCGGTACCGCGAAAAGCGGATTGGGATTGTCGCCGGTCGCTTCCCGCAGCGCGGCACCCGTCAGGGGCGCGTAAGAACGGATCCGCAGGTTGCCCCCCAGTGCCGACCGCACCGTCACCGTATCCACCGCGCCGTCCGTCCACCGCAGGTCTACCTCGAAGCCGCCCCGGGCCCTTAGCCCCGTCACGGATCCCTCCGACCACGCCGTCGGTAGGGCGGGTAAAACATGCACGGCCCCGTCGTGGCTCTGCATCAGCATCTCCGCGATTCCGCTCGTACAGCCGAAATTGCCGTCGATTTGGAAGGGCGGGTGAGCGTCGAACAGATTGTTGTAGGTGCCGCCACGTTCCCCGAACCCATCCCCGATGGCCGGCTTCAGCTGGTCGCGAATGAGCTTCAGGGCGTGGTCGCCGTCCAGGAAGCGCGCCCAGAGGTTGACCTTCCAACCCATCGACCAGCCGGTACTCTCGTCGCCGCGAGCCTCCAATGACGTGCGGGCGGCAGTGAGCAGCTCGGGGGTGCGGTAGGGGGAAATCTGGTTGGATGGATACAGTCCGTACAGGTGAGATACGTGGCGGTGGCGATCGTCTTGCCGATCCCAGTCGTGCATCCATTCCTGCAACTGGCCCCACTGGCCAATCTGCATGGGAGCCAGCCGCGGCATCAGCTGGACCAGGCTGTCGGCAAACGCTGCGTCCGTACCCAGCGCCGCGGAGGCTTGGATCACGTTGGCGAAAACGTCATGGACTAGTTGGTTATCCATCGTCGTACCCGCCGCAATACTGACCCCGTCGTGGTGGGCGTTTTCGGGGGACATCGACGGACTGATCACTTGCCACTCATGTTCCGGTTCGGTCTGGAGGTTGTCCTTCATGAAGAGTGCCGCGCCCTGCAGGATCGGATATACCTCCCGCAAAAACGCGGTGTCACCGTTGTAGAGATAGTGCTGCCACAGGTGCTGACTCAGCCAGGCACCACCATTCGGCCACAAGCCATAGAAGCCGCCATCCACCACGCCGGCGATCCGCCAGATATCGGTGTTGTGGTGGATATTCCAGCCCCGGGCGGCGTACATACTGTCGGCGGAGGCGCGCCCGGTGCGGGAAATGTCCCGGATCAGGTCAAAGAGGGGTTGGTGCAACTCGCTCAGGTTGGTTGCCTCGGCGGGCCAGTAGTTCATCTCCGTATTGATATTCACGGTGTACTTGCTATCCCACGGCGGACTCAGGTGCCGATTCCAGATGCCCTGAAGATTGGCCGCCTGGGTTCCGGGTTGCGAGCTGGATATCAGAAGGTACCGGCCAAACTGAAAGTAGATGGCTGCCAGCTGGGGATCGTTGCCCTCCGCGAAGTTGGCCAGCCGTTCGTCGGTCGGGGCCGTGATGGCATCACTCGTACCCAGAAACAGGTCTACGCGGTCGAAATAGTCGGCGTACGCCTGCCGGTGGTCCTCCTTCAGTTGATTAAACGGCCGTTCGTAGGCTGCGTCGAGGGCACTATCCGCCCGGGCATCCGGATCGCCGCTCAGATCATTATAGCGGACGAAATTGGTCCCGGTTGAGATGAAAAGCACGACCGTGTCGGCCGCCGTAACGGTCAGGGAAGTGTCGGTGGTTTCGACGATACCGCCCTTCGTCCGGGCGCGTACCCGGGTGGTGAAGGCTACCCGGCCCGTCTTATTGTCTACATTGCCGGAGGTGCCGCGGAGGGTGAGCCGGTCCCCTTCCACGCTGATATCCTTTTCGACGTGCGGACTGCTTAGCTCAACCCGAAAGCTTAAGCTGTTGGCCTGGTCGGCGGTCAGTTCCACCACCACCACGTTGTCGACGAGCGAAGCGAGCGCTTCCCGTTTGTAGTTGACATTGCCGCGTCGGTAGCTGACCGTACTGAGGGCGCGGGAGATATCCAGCTCTCGGTAGTAATCCTGGAGCGGGGTATCGTTGGCGAAGATCAACCGTAGGTCACCCAGGGTTTGGTAGGGCATACCGTAGTTGTTGTCGCTGGCAGCCTGGCGGGGAAGGATCGAGTTGGCCAGTTCCTGCGCTTCCTCGTGCTGTCCGGCGAAGATCAGACGACGTATTTCGGGTAATTGATCCCGCAGGGCGGGAATCAGGTTGTTACCCGGTTCCCCCGCCCAGATCGTCTCCTCATTTAGCTGCAGTACCGCCGTGTCGACCCCGCCGTAGACCATGGCCCCCAGGCGGCCGTTGCCGATCGGCAGGGCTTCGTTCCAGCCGGTGGCCGGCTCGGTATACCAGAGGGCCATCGGGTTTTGGACATTACTGTCCTCCTGGCCGTAGAGGGAGGGAACCCAAAGGGCAAACAGAAGGAGGGCGGCGGAAGCGCGGGAAGTAAGTATATGTGGAATCATCAGCGTGTTGATCAACTTGAAACATTGCAAAGTAAACCCCTAATCACTTTCGACTACCGTGGAGCAACTAGAAACATTTAAGATGATCTCCTCTTAGCCGGCGTTTCGGGCACCAATTCCCACCTTGTCCGCTACGGCTGGTGGTATACTGGTCATTTTGCCGTGTGGACCTTACCACCCTTCATCACGAAGACCAGGCCGTTTTCCAGTACGGTCGGGAAGTCTCCTTCCAGGTCGCCGGTAAAGGCAACAATGTCCGCATAGGCACCCGGACGAATAACGCCAAGCTCCCCCTCTTTGCCAAGCGCGCGGGCCCCGTTGCGCGTCGCGAACTGCAGGATATCGGCGGTGGGTATCCCCGCCTGGGAGTAGCTGACCAGACCGGTTAGGGCAGCCCAGCCCGGTGGATCGGTGCTCTCCAGGTACATATCCGACCCCCAAACGATTTCGACCCCGGCGGCAATGGCGCGACGTAGCCGGTCCTGGCTGCTTTCCACCCAGTTGCGCAGGTTGTCCTCGTATACCGTCGCTTCCGGGTCGGCCTGAAAGATGTGCGTAAATCCTTCGACCGAACCATCGGTGGGAACCAGGTAGACCCCGGAATCGGCCATCATCCGCAGCGTTTCCTCGTCAACTGAGTAGCCGTGTTCGATCCCATCCACGCCGGCGCGGACCGCGTCGCGGATGACATCATCGTAGGTCGCATGGGCCGTAACGGGTAAGTCGTGACGACGGGCTTCCTCCACCATGGCCGTCATCTCTTCCAGGGACAGGGTCAGCCCGTGGTCATTGGTCGCGCATATCTTGATGACGTCAACGCCCGCTTCGGCGTGATCATTTACCTCCCGGCGGGCCTCCTCCACGGTACGCACGATCGCGTATTCCTTTTTTACGATCGCTTCGTGGTAGGGAGGCAGGGGATCGAACTGTCCGCCCGGCGGACTGATGATCGGTCCGGAAGCGTAAAAGCGTGGTCCCTCCACCCAGCCTTCCTGAAGGGCCTTACGGAACGGAATATCGAGGTAAGTGCCCGAGTTGCCCAGGTCGCGCACGGTCGTCACCCCTGCTTCCAGCCAGGTTCGGGCCCGCTGGGCGCCGCGGAGTAGCCGCTCGTGGTCGGTGTGCTCGATGATATCCTCCTCCATCCCCGTGCCGTAGAGCTGCATGAACAGCAGGTGCGTATGGGCGTCGATGAGGCCGGGGGTCACGGTGGCGTTGGATAAGTCGATCCGTTTGTAGTCCGGGTGGGGGTCTTCATCGGCTTCGGTAACCTGCTGAATGCGGTCGTTCTCCACGAAGACAAAGCGGTCTTCCAGGAAGGTTCCGTTGTCCGCGTCGAACAGGCGGCCGGCGTGAATGAGGTACCTGGTGGTATCCTGGGCGGCAGCCAGCCACGGTGACAGACACGCAAGGGCCAGGAAGAGGCACGAGTATTTCAGCATGACAATAGGTTTCTGAATTTAACGGCTGCCTATGTCATCCAGCATTTCCTGGATGGCCCGCTCCAGTTGCTGGTCGCGTCCCGTGGCGACGACACCCGGCATATTCTTCACCTTGATCTGGGGCTCCGTCTGATTGTTCTCCATCCAGTCGCCGTCGATGTCGCGGGCACTGACCGGTACCACGCCCCAAACAATCCCGTTGGGCAGTCGCTCCCAACCGGCAAAGCTGCAGGTACCCGGCGTCGGCATACCTACCGTCTTACCGATCTTCAGGTCGGTGTAGCCGGCGGCGAAGCAGTGACCGTCGCTGTACTGCGCCTCGTTGATGAGGGCCAGTGTCGGCTTGGTCCAGCGGGAGGTGGGCTCCCCGCCAACCACCTTCTGCTCGGTGGCGTAGCTGATGAAGGGCACGCCGGTGAAGAACATAGCCAGGTCCGCCACCAGGTCACCGCCGCCGTTGAAGCGGGTGTCGATGATCATGCCCTCGCGTTCGAAATACTTGCCCATCATGTCCTGGTAGATGCTGCGGTAGGGCTCGTCGCTCATGCCGGGGATGTGTACGTAACCGAGCTGACCCTTACTCTTCTCATTCACCTCTTCTTCGTTGCGTTTTACCCAGCGCTTGTAGAGTAGGCGGTTTTCTTCCGACTGACTGATGGGTTTCACCGTGATGGTGGTCCGCTCGTCGGTAGCGGGATCGACCAGCTCCAGCAGGGTAAAGTCATCCTCCAGACGATTCAGGTAGCCGGCCACGTCGCGGTCGGCCGCGATCAACTCCCCGTTGATGCGTTCGATCACCATGCCCGCTTTTATGTCAAAGGCGGCCCGGTCCAGCGGACCGCCCTTTACGATCTCCTCGATGCGTATGCCGTTGCCCGTATGGTCGTAGTCCATAAAGATCCCGAGGCTCGCCGTCTCATCCGGATTGTCAAAGCCCGAGGGACGGTAACGGGCCCCCGCGTGGGAGACGTTGAGCTCTCCGAGCATTTCGGAAAGCAGCTCCGTCATCTCGAATTCGTTGCCGATGGATGGTAGGTACTTTTCATACTCCACGCGCATGGAGTCCCAGTCGATACCGTGGAAGTTGGAGTGGTAAAAGACCGCGTTGGTGCGCAGCCAAACGTGGTCGAAGAGGGCCTGCCGCTCGGCTTCCTGGTCGAAGGTCATTTCTCCCTGGAGTTTGACGGCGGTCTTTTTGTCCTTATCCAGATCGATCTTACTGATCTGTCCGCTGCTGAGCAGGAAGAGGTTTTCCTGCTTCCGATCCCACTCAAGGGAGCCGTTGCTGGCACCGAGCTCCAGCTCCATTTTGGTTTCTTTGGTCCGCAGGTTGGTCACCCACAGATTGAGTTTGTCCTCGAAGCGGGAGAGGTAGTACAGTTTCTCGCCGTCCTTGGACAGCACGGCATCGCCCAGTCGCGAGGAGTGGATGGTCATCCGCTTGGTGCGGTCGTGGATACCGTCCCAGTCGAAGGTGAGGTCTTCTACTTTGGTGCTGTCCTTTTTCGTTTCCTTTTTGTCCTCGTCTTCGTCATCCTCTTTCTTGTCTGCCTTCTGAGCCGCGGTGATGGCCTGTTGCAGCTTGTAATCCTCTTCGGTGAGGTTGTATTCGTCCCAGGCTTCCTGGGTGAAGAATAGACTGTAAATGTCCTGCTCTGACTGCCCACTGGTGGCGTAGGATTTCAGTCCGTCGCGGTT
>JBASAV010000437.1:0-2123 GCA_049650785.1 Lewinella sp.
ACCGGCTGATCACTTACTTCGTGTACGTGGTCGGCGTGCTGCTGGTCATACAGGCGGCGGGATTCGATCTGGTCGTTCTCTGGACCGGTGCCGCGGCGCTGTTGGTAGGTATCGGTATCGGGCTGCAGCAGACCTTTAACGACCTTATCTGCGGCGTCATTATTCTCTTCGAGCGCGGCGTGATGGTAGGCGACGTCGTGGAGGTAGCCGACCATAATATTGGAACAGTACGCAAGATCGGGGCCCGTACGGCGACGATAGAAACGCGGGACGACATCATCATCTTCGTACCCAATTCGAAGCTGATCGGGGAGAACGTCATCAACTGGAGTCACGTAGAGCGGAGGGCCCGTTTTCACGTCGGGGTGGGGGTCGCTTACGGGTCGGATACAAACCTGGTCAAGGAAATTTTGATGAAGGTGGCGGTGGATCACCCCCGGATACTCAAGACACCAAATCCCATCGTCCGCTTTTTGGACTTCGGTAATTCCTCGCTCGACTTCGAGATCATCTTCTGGTCGCGGGACTTCCTGCGTATCGAGGACGTGAAGAGCGATGTGCGCTTTGGCATCGACCAGGGCTTCCGGGAAAAGGGCGTGGAAATTCCGTTCCCGCAGCGCGACCTCTGGATACGTGGGGGAAAGGGCCTGGACCGGGTCATCAGCACCCACCAGGCAGCCCACGGAATGGCCGGGGAAAACGGCCAGGAGAAGGAGCCCGAACCGGAGGAACCGCAAAAGCAGGACGAGTAAGTCTCGGACGGCGGCCATTCATTTCGGTACGAAGCCATCTGTCTGCGTGAACCTCTGCGAAGCCCTTCGCGTCCTCGGAGGTATGCAACTCAACTATAAAGTTCACGGCGAGGGCTTCCCCCTTGTCATCCTCCACGGTCTATTCGGTAATCTGGACAACTGGTCTACCATCGCCCGACAGTGGGCGGACCACTTCAAGGTCATTCTGGTGGATTTGCGCAATCATGGTCGCAGCCCCCACGCCAATGAGATGACCTACCCCCTCATGGCGCAGGATCTGGCCGCCTTTTTGGAGGAGCAGGGGATTGATCGTTGTCACCTGCTCGGGCACAGCATGGGCGGTAAGGTGGCGATGCAGTGCGCGCTCGATTACCCGACCCTGGTGGAGAAGCTGATCGTGGTGGACATGGCCCCCCGGCGCTACGGGCGGGGCCACGATGACGTATTTGCGGCTCTCAAGGCCCTCGACCCGAAGGACATCGAAGACCGCCGCCACGCCGACGAGCTGATGGCGCCGCACATGGCCGACGAGGGGGTACGCATGTTCCTGTTGAAAAACCTGGCCCGGGATTCTAAGGACGGGTTCCGGTGGCGGATGAACCTCGAGGTACTCGATCAGGAGTACGAAAACCTCATCGCGCCGGTGGGGACGGCCGGGCAGACCTTTCCGGGGCAGGCATTATTTATCCGGGGGGGCAACAGCGGCTACGTGGAAGATGACGACATGGACGTGATCGAGCACCACTTTCCGCAGGTCAAGCTGATCACGATTGCCGATGCCGGTCACTGGGTGCACGCCGAGCAACCCGAGGAACTGTACGCGAGCGTCAAGACTTTTCTGGACCGGCCGGCGGAGCGGGTGCACGGGGTGGTGCCGGATATGGGGGAGTAAGGGGGCGTCTAAACATCGGATGTGGCAGGCCTGCCAAGGACGCAGACATCCGATGTGGCAGGGTCTAATTTTCTAGAGAAGTCAATATTTCGATTATAATTCAATGATTTATCATCATTGAGTAGATGGATTTCGCTACTATTTCGGAAATAGGAGGCGTTAGACTAGTATGCGTGGCGCGATCCACATCCGATGTCTGACAAAATTGCATGCCTGCCACATCCGATGTCTAAGCTGCCTACATCAAATAGTACACTTCGAAAGTTGTTTCTCTAGCTAATCGATTACGCTCGTACTGATTAGAGAACGGCAAGCTTGATAGGGTGCAGGAAGTTTTCAATTACCAGCAGCACGCGCAGATAGTCCAATATAAATACGAACTGTATTGTCTTCCTGAAGAGCAACCTGAATTCTGACGGTTGTATTGGGCTGTGGGCCAGCGTCTGATAGACCGGTAAGCTGATGGCTATGAACTGCGG
>JBASAV010000438.1:0-1712 GCA_049650785.1 Lewinella sp.
GAGGTACGCGTAGAACGGCATAAGATGCAGTATCTATATAAGGACGACATGGGATTCCACTTCATGAATTCGGAGTCGTTCGAGCAGGCTACCATTCCCGAGGTGCTGATCGAGAATCCCGGCTTCATGCGGGAGGGCGATACGGTTGAGGTGCTCTACAACGTCGAGGACAACACCGCCCTGACCGTTGACCTACCCCAGTACGTCGAAATGGAAGTGACCTATACCGAACCCGGCGTCAAAGGTGACACCGCTACGAACACCCTCAAGCCGGCTACGGTAGAAACAGGCGCCGAAGTGCGGGTCCCCCTCTTCGTGAACACGGGTGACAAAATCAAGATAGATACTCGTAGTGGTTCCTACATGAGCCGTGTATAAACTTTAGAATGCCCTCCATGACGCTGAAAGAAATACAGGAACTGATTAAGCTGGTTGCCAAGACCGAGCTGTCCGAGTTCAAATACAAAAACGAGACGGTAAGCCTGCACATTCGCGGTAAATCCTACCGCGCGGCCGCCGATAAGTCCGCGCCCGCCCCCGCGGCGCCGTCCATCATTAGTATGCCCGCCCCGGCCATGGCCCCCACGGCCGCGCCGCAGGCGAACGCTCCAACTTCGGAGACGCCATCGGAATCCGGTAAAGAATCGGCCGGCAATAGCGCGGACGAGTCCAAACTGGTCCCGATCAAGTCGCCCATGATCGGTACCTTCTACCGCTCCTCCTCGCCGGACAAGCCTGCCTACATCAAGGTTGGCGATCGCGTGTCGAAGGGCGATACCGTTTGTATCGTGGAAGCGATGAAGCTATTTAATGAAATTGAATCGGAAATCAGTGGCAAAATTGTCAAGGTCCTGATCGAGGACGCTCAGCCTATTGAATACGACCAGCCCCTGTTCTTGGTAGACCCTTCCTAGCTTTATGCCCAAAAAATTTAATAAGATACTGATCGCCAACCGCGGCGAAATTGCCCTGCGGATTATCCGTACCTGCCGGGAGATGGGCATCAAAACGGTGGCCATCTACTCCACGGCCGACCGGGAGAGCCTGCACGTTCGTTTTGCCGATGAGGCCGTATGCATCGGCCCTCCGGCCTCGGCCGACAGTTACCTGAATATTCCCAAGATTATGGCGGCGGTGGAGATCACCAACGCGGACGCCGTGCACCCCGGATACGGCTTCCTCAGCGAGAACGCCGATTTTGCCGAGATCTGCCAGGATTACGGCATCAAATTTATCGGCCCCAAGCCCGAGCAGATTCGAACGATGGGGGATAAAATCACCGCCAAGGACACCATGATCCGGGCCGGTGTACCTACCGTTCCGGGCGATGGAAGCCTGCTTAAAGGTCCGGAGGACGGCATTCAGCGCGCCAAGAAAATGGGCTACCCGGTGATGATCAAAGCCACCGCGGGTGGTGGCGGTAAGGGGATGCGCATCGTACGCAAAGAGGAGGAGTTCACCGACCTCTACGCCAGTGCCCAGAAGGAGGCGAAGGCCAGCTTCGGCAACGATGGTATCTATATGGAGAAGTACATCGTGCAGCCCCGCCACATTGAAATTCAGGTGATCGGCGACCAGTACGGTAACGTGATCCACCTCAGCGAACGGGATTGTTCCGTGCAACGCCGTCACCAGAAGCTGCTGGAAGAATGCCCAAGTCCCTTCATGACCGATGACCTGCGCGAACGCATGGGTCAGGCAGCCATCAAAGC
>JBASAV010000439.1:0-1979 GCA_049650785.1 Lewinella sp.
TTACCGAATACGGGCGGTTCGCCCAGGAAGTTAAACGATCCGAAAGGAGCGACTTCCCGCATATTGGGCCGGGCCACGGTCTGGGTGAAGCTGGCGCGCAGGTTGCTGCTTTCACCGATCTTATAGACGAGGTTCAGGGCAGGCATAAGACTGACGGTGTCAATATCGGCCGTGTTGTCGTCGATGCGGCGCTGGTTGGGTTCGGGACGTTCGAGCTCGTTGAAGACGACATCGCTCTGGACGAGGATATCGGTCTGCTCGGCGCGTAAGCCGAAGATTGCCTTGAAGCGGGTTGTAACGTCCAGCGTCATCATGGCGTAGGCACCGGCCACCGCGTAGTCGCCTATATAGCTGTTGGCCTGGTTACTGTTCTCGTAGGCGTACGTGCCAACCGTATTGGAACCGGAACCGGATTCGATTACGCCCAAATTATTGGGGCCGAGGTAAGTATTGAAGTCACCACTGGCGTCGCTGAAGGAGATGCCGCCGGCGCGCCCGAACTCGAAGGTGCGCTCACCGAAGTCACGCTGCTTGAGTCGGTAGGATCCACCGAACTTAACCGAATTTCCCCGGCTCTTACCCTGTAGGATAGGAACGGTCAGGTCCAGTTTGCCTTGGTAGGTCTCGTCGTCGAGCTCGCGGAAAAACCGGCTGGGTTGGGTGAAGCGGGAAGGGGCGATATTATACTGGTCACCGCGCCGTACGTATTCGGCGAACCGAAGGTCAGGTTCGTTCTGTTCGCTATCTACGTAGTTAGCGGTCCATTCGATTTTGGTATTGCCCAGTCCGGTCAGGGTGTGCTCACCTTGCAGCACGTAGTTGATGAGTTCCCGTTCCAGGAAGGTGGAGGCCTGAGAATAGTAGTAATTGTCGGGCGTTCCGGCCGCGGCCTTGTTCTCATTGCTACCCTGCAGAGTACGGCCCTCGAGAAATCCCTGGTGGCTGTAAAGCGTGTAGAAGGAAATGTTGTTAGCGGAGGATGGCCGTAACGTCACGCCGATCATACCGCCGACTTTACCGCTTTCGACACTCTTATTGTCGGTCAGGTCGTAATTCTCCTGAAGGGCCCCGGAGCCGCTGACGGGGTTGAAGTAGATAGCGTTCGTTCCGTTTTTATACTGGCTGAAGTCCCGGCTGACGCTCAGAGAGGCGAATACACCGACCGGCATGGTCCCCAGGTTAAACTGGTTACCGATGTTACCACTGAAACTGTAGTCCGGACCGGTACTCCGCTGGTAGAGGTCGAAACCGTTGCCGAAATCATTTCCTAGCAGATCAACAGCGGCGGCTACATCATCGTTGCGCTGCGCGGTGAAACCGGCCTGACGATTTAGGCCGTCGTTTTCGGTGACCAAGGGATCATTTACTGCCGAAGGCAGATCGAGTGTGCCGTCGTTGTATCCAAGTCCGGTCAGATTGCCGCCGTCGTAGGTCAGAAAGTCGTTCCGAAAATTGGACTGGGCATTATATGAACCGGAAGCGCTCAGGCCCCAGGTAAACCGCTCGGGCAATGCCTTGATCTTGATATTCACGCTACCGCCGGTGAAGTCACCTGGTAAGTCAGGGGTAAAGGTCTTAGAGGCAACGATATTATCCAGGATGTTAGTTGGAATAAGGTCCAACTGAGCCGAGTTGCGGTAGGGATCGATACTGGGAAGTTGCAGACCGTTTATGGTCGTGGCCGAATAGCGGTCACCTAATCCACGTACGTAAACATACTTGCCGTCCACTACGGTAGTACCGGTCACCTTCGTCAGGGCGGCGGCGGCCGTGCCAGCGCCTAGACGCTGAATTTCCTGGCTGGAAATGACGTCCTGTACCTTGTCACTGTTTTGGCGGAGTTTCATGACGGCTACCTCACCCCGCTCGATGGCCTGGGCGGTTACCGTGACATCCAAGGCCAGTTCCACCCCCGCGTCTTCACCGAAAGTGATATCGACGATAGTAGTTTCGTTGGGAACAACCTGTACGTCCCCGAC
>JBASAV010000440.1:0-4759 GCA_049650785.1 Lewinella sp.
CGTGACACCATGGCTGAGGACAAGAAGAATCCCCCGCAACAGAACCAATTAAGTATCGACCTGCCCGAGGACATCGCGGAGGGTGTATACTCCAACCTGGCGATCATCACCCACTCCAGCTCCGAATTCGTGGTTGACTTCGTACGCATCGTACCCAATGCCCCGAAGGCAAAGGTGAAGAGCCGGGTCATCCTAACTCCCGAGCACGCTAAGCGACTTTTAGCCGCGCTGGCCGATAACGTGCAGAAGTACGAACGGCAGTTTGGTGCGATCAACAACACCAACAACGGAAATAACGGGCCGCAATTTCCACCGACATCCTTCACGCCAACGGCTCAGGCCTAAATTTTGCGGACATAAGTTTTGTCCTGCCGGTTTACGGGTCGTATATTTGCAGCCGCTTAGATGCACCGGGTCGATTAGCTCAGTTGGTTTAGAGCGTTGCATTGACATTGCAGAGGTCACTGGTTCGAATCCAGTATCGACCACCCGGAAGAATCCGAAGAAGAGTTCGGGATGTGGCGCAGCCCGGTAGCGCACACGCCTGGGGGGCGTGGGGCCGCTGGTTCGAATCCAGTCATCCCGACACCAATGATGAGGTCATCCTGCTTTGCAGGATGGCCTTTTCTTGTTAACGTAAGTCTCTCAAGATCAAGCCAATAGATGTCTTGATCTGCTTCAGACCCTACCCCGGCGGCGGAACGGCGGGCGGTATTTTGTCCTGGCACTGCGTCACCGCGCCTCCGATATTTGTGTAACATTACAGCATTAGCCCCCCCACCCAACAAAGGACAGCGTGACCTTCACCTTTAACCGCTAAATTCCTTTGTCATGATCGAAGATGAACTGATCTAATTTACAACAAACTGTTTCGTAACTTGCGCGGGCAATGAATCAGCACCTAGATCCTACTGCCACTAACCTAACGCCGGAGGACGGCGCCATGGAAAGGGCCCTGCGCCCCGACAGCCTGAGCGAATTCAGCGGTCAGCCCAAGATCGTAGAGAACCTCAAGGTATTCATTCAGGCCGCTGTCCAGCGGGGCGACTCGCTCGACCACGTCCTGCTGCACGGACCTCCCGGCCTGGGCAAGACCACCCTCAGTCACATCATTGCCAACGAACTGGGGGCGGAACTCAAGCTGACCAGCGGCCCCGTGCTCGAGAAGCCCGGCGACCTGGCCGGCCTGCTCACCAATCTGAACGAGGGCGACGTCCTGTTCATCGACGAGATCCACCGCTTGAATAATGTCGTGGAGGAGTACCTCTACTCCGCCATGGAAGACTACCGGATCGACATCATGATCGACTCCGGGCCGAACGCCCGTTCCGTACAAATTTCGCTCAATCCCTTCACGCTCGTGGGCGCTACTACCCGCATGGGTTTGCTTACCGCCCCCATGCGTGCGCGCTTCGGCATCAACTGCCTGCTGGATTACTACGACACGCACACGCTGGTACGCATTATCAAGCGTAGCTGCGACATCATGCAGGTCCCCATCACGGATGAGGGCGCCGAAGAGATTGCCCGCCGGAGCCGGGGTACTCCGCGAATCGCCAATGCGCTGCTTCGCCGGATACGCGATTTCGCCCAGGTGAAAGGCAACGGCACTATCGATAAGGCCATTGCCGACTTCGGCTTAGCCGCCCTCAACGTCGACGAAGGCGGGCTGGACGAGATGGACAACAAGATCCTGGACGCCATTATCCACAAGTTCAAGGGTGGCCCGGTGGGCGTAAGTACCATCGCCACGGCGGTGGGGGAAGAAGTCGGCACCATCGAGGAGGTTCACGAGCCTTTCCTGATCATGGAAGGCTACCTCATGCGGACGCCCCGGGGGCGGCAGGCTACGGAGAAGGCGTATTACCATGCGGGGGCCACGCCTCCTGGGGCTGCTGGTACGCTTTTCGAGTTTTAGCCAAGTATAGGTAGAGGATGTCCCGTCCGATGGGAAGCTTACGCAAGACTTGGAAGATGTACGATGACGGCGAATGGAATCGGACCGGAGGTCCTCCACCCGGGATTAGCAGATCGGGTTATGAGCGGACCGGGTAGAGGGCCTCCCGTCCGATTGTAGGCGAGCCAAAGCAGGCGGGCGTTACCCGTTCCCCCTACTCCTCTTCCGAGAGCACCTGCCCGGTTGCCTTGGCCGTATCCACCACCTGCTGCACCTTGTGGGTAGCCACTTCGATCGCATCGTCGATGCTCTCGGTAGCCTGTTCCAGCAGCGAGGGGGCGGGAGTACGCTCCTTCCGGGGGACGTGCACTTCGCCGGCCAGCACTTGTGAAAAGGCAGCGAAATTTGCCATCATGTCATTCGCCGGAGCGGACTTCATGGATTTCCGATCCGCTTTGGCCTGCTTTTTGCCGGCTTTGATCTCCGCGGCGGCGGCGGCCAGCTTAGCTTCCTCCTCGGGGCTGATCTGGCGGTTCCCCATTTCGGCGGCGATTTTCGCTTTGGCGGCGTCTTTGGCCTGGCGCTCGGCGGCTTTACGGGCATTCTTCTCAGCGCGCTTCTTGTCCTTCTCGATTCGCGCTTCGAGCATAGTCTTGGTTTTGACCATGTCTTCCAGCTTTTCGCCTTTGCTGGCGATACGGCTCTCGATCATGACGATCTTTGCTTGCCGAATCTGGGCTTCCAGTTGTCCGTCGGTCCGCTCGATGCGTTTATTTTCCCACTTCAGGTCCTCCTTGTCCCGTCCGATGCTCTTTTCCATCCGCTGCATAGCCTTCATGAGTCCCTGGTAGCGGGCTTCGTTCCGGCTGAGTGCGCCATCCTTTTCATCGGTACCCTGGCCACGCTTTTGCTTGACGGTCTTGAAGGCGGCGTCGATGCGATTGTAAATCTCGTCGCGGTCCTTCTTCGTGAATTTGATACTGTGAAACTTGCGCTGGAGATCACGTAGTTCCTGGAATACCTTATTCAGGTGGGTACCCTCCGAGATACGGCCCTCGACCTCCTGAAGCAGCTTGCCAAACTTTTCTTTCTGCTTGGCGGATTCCGCTTCGTACTGGGCGTTGACTTCCTGCCGCAATTCTTTCAGGCGGGCAAAAACGGCATCCGAGCGCTTGCGTAGCTCATTGCCTTGCTCGCGCAAGAGGGTTTTGTCCTGAAGCTGGCTCTGCACTTTTTGCCAGAACCCTTTGGCCTGGTTCCAGAGGTCACTGCTGTAGCTGCCGGCGCGCTCGATGCGGTCTTCGATCTCGGCCAACTCGCTGCGGTAGCTCTGGGCGAGCTTTTCGCTGAGGACGTGGAAGTGCCACTCGGTCTGGGCGCGCACGATCATGTCGGTCTGCTCGGCCTTTAGATCGTCGGGTAAAAGGGACTCGGTAACGCTCAGCTCACGGGCAATGACGCGGTCGGGTTCCGGCAACTCGACTTCTTCTTCCTTGCGCCACTTCGTCATGAAGGCGGAGTAGACGTCGTCGCTGACGACTTTCTCGGGGAAGGTTTCGATCCGGACGATGTTGTCCGTGACCTGTAATTCGATCGTGATCAGTACACGTTTTTCCTGGGCGTCACGCCCCCAGACGGCAATTCGGTTTCGCATGGTATGCTCTGTATGTATGGCGGCGGAGCGCAGGAAGTGTCCTATTCGCCAAACTTCGGTGTAGGTTGGTATTGCAACAAGGCTAACTTACAAATTGTGTGATAGCTAGGCAGGAACGCCGGAACCGATCAATCGGTTTTCCCGCAGGTATTCGGCGATTTGTACGGCATTGGTGGCGGCTCCTTTCCGGAGATTATCGGCTACTACCCACATATTCAGTCCGTTCTCAATGCTCTCGTCCCGGCGTAGTCGGCCGACAAAGACTTCGTCACGGTGTTTAGCCAGCAGGGGCATTGGATACGTATTGGTCTTCGGATCGTCCTGGAGAACCAGGCCGGGAACGTCGGATAGCAATCGGCGGACCTCCTCCATTTCGAAGGGCTTATGAAATTCGATATTGACGCTCTCGCTGTGACCACCGTGGACGGGAACCCGGACGGCGGTGGCGGTGATGGCGATGGAGTCGTCACCGAGGATCTTACGGGTTTCGTGGACGAGCTTCATCTCCTCTTTGGTGTAATCGTTGTCGAGGAAGACGTCGCAGTGCGGGATGCAGTTCTCGAAGATGGGATAGTGGTAAGCCGGTTCTTCGCTCTTCCCACCGTCGCGCTCGGTTTCGTACTGGCGCACTGCCTTCACCCCGGTACCGGTGAAGGACTGGTAGGTAGAGATGACCAGTCGCTTGATGCCAAAGGCTTTGTGTAAGGGAGCCAGGGCCACGACCATCTGAATGGTGGAACAGTTCGGATTGGCTATAATACGGTCCTCCGCGGTCAGGGAGTCGGCATTCACTTCCGGCACGACCAGTTTCTTATTGGGATCCATGCGCCAGGCGCTGCTGTTGTCGATAACGGTCGTACCGACTGCCGCGAATTTGGGTGCCCACTCCAGGCTGGTGGATCCACCCGCGCTGAAAATAGCTACGTCGCAGCGCGCATCGATCGCATCCTGCAGGGACACGACGGTATAGGTCTTTCCGCGATACTCGATTTGTTTGCCGACCGAACGCTCCGAGGCAACGGGCAATAATTCCGTGATGGGAAAATCGTGCTCCTTCAGTACTTCAAACATCACGCCTCCCACGAGTCCGGTGGCGCCTACGACGGCAACTTTCATAGCTTTTTCTTTTGGGGTTGGCGAAGATAAGGTATTCATTGGGTAGGTGGCCATAACACAATGGCCCCGTACCCTAGGGTACGGAGCCATAT
>JBASAV010000441.1:0-16392 GCA_049650785.1 Lewinella sp.
GCCATAGGCCCCATGCCGGTAAATACCAAGTGTACGTGTATACCTCCCAAGTGCAGGATATTCCGCTCCGATCCTTGTGCCTGTTCGTGTAGCCACGTCAGGGCCGGAGTTAATTCGGGTGGGGTAGCGGCGGTGAGTAAGATCTTCAAAGGTGTACCTCCATTAACTGACCCAGCGCAGGCATGTGTAGATATGCCCGACTGATCGGTGTGCCGTTCTGATCTAGTAATTCGACTTGTAACCTGAGTTCCGCCATACGGGCACCAATCTGCGTAGGCAACTGCTTGGCAGATTGACAGACATCCATGATCAGCACGGTCTCGCCGGATGTTTTCACCAACCAGTCCACGGGCTTATGATAGCCGCGGCCAGCGGTCTGTCCACGAAGGGGGACCAGCCGACTGATTTGGCTTTCGGGCCAGTGGCGAACGAGCGCTGCCCGAAAGTCGGAGGATAGGTCAAGGAATAGCCGGACGTCAATTTCACCTCCGGGTAGCCAGTCGGCCAGCAAGTCCTCCGCCAGTTCGCTGCGGTACGCCGCATCCTCGTCCGGTCCCGGATCGCCGGTGATAAAGACGCTGAGGCAGCGGGCCAGAGTACGAACGTCGGTGGCCGGATCAAATTCGGGCGGATTATGGTATTGGTCGATTGAACCGGGGCGACAATTCGGGTAATGATCTACCAGGAAAGCGTCGTCGACCACCCGCGGCTGGTAGGGTGTGCGGCCGTTCCGCTCCACGTCAATAAACTGGATAGGGTGATAGGACATGTCCGCGGCCGGCTGGGAGGAAGGTTCCGTCCAGTGTTGAAAGGTTGTGTCCACGTCCGTGCCGTTCCAGGTGAACGGCGTTTGCGTAGTGTCTGCGGAGAGTACGGGAGTCGGTTTGCCTCCGCGAGCGTACACGCGGTCGATCCATGGCGCGCCGTCTCGCTCACTGGTGGGCAGTATGAGGTAATCCCGGGCGCGCGTCATGCCGACGTAGAGCAAGCGGGCCTCCTCGGCCAGGGCGGCTTCGGTGGCGGCTTCTTTGTGCCGGCTCTCCTGTAAGTTATTTACCCAGTCTATTCCAGTGAGTCGGTCGTAGGGGTTTACCCAGTAGCGTAACCACCGGTCGGCCAGTGGGCGGCGGAGATCAACCGGCGCATCGGGATCAGTTGGCAGCACAGCCCGTCCCCACACGTCCGCCCGAAGTTTTTGGTCGAGGTCGAAACAGATGACCGCCGGCCATTCCAACCCCTTGCTTCGGTGGTAGGTCAGTACGTTGACCGCGTCCGGACGCTCACTGGCTCCCTGCATATCTTCCTCTTCCCGTATCAGGTGGTTCAGATACAACAAATAGCCACCCAGTGACGCGGCGCGGTGCTGTTGGTGGCAGTTGTCTTCGTAGGCCACCGCCAGCCGCCTTAGTTCGTCGATATTAGCCAGGCGCTGCTCCCCATCGCCCCAGGCTACCGCTATTCTACGCAGATCGATTCGCTCCAGCACGAGGTTGATCATCTCACTGGTTGAATGTTCCGCCGTAGCCCCACGCAGATTTTCTAGCTGACGGAGGATGGATTCTTCCGTACCCCAGGGGCGCTGCGAATCTTCCGTGAGATAATCCAGGCGATCGGTGATGATGTCGGGAAGGTCACGCCGGCTGCCGAAGAGCATAATCTCGGCGACCGAGAGGCTGTCGGTACTGTCCAGCATATACTTCAGGCAGGCCAGGAGGAGGGTAGCTTCCGCCGTCTGCAACAGTCCCTTGCGGGCGATGGCGGCCGAGATGCCCTGTTTGGCAAGTTCGGCCGCAACGTCGGCGCAGCGGTAGTTGGAGCGGCACAGGATGGCTATGTCACCAGCCCGGAGTGGCCGTTCTTCGCGCGCACCTTTCGGTAAGACCGGTGGTGGATTGTCCAGTAATTCGCGGATCGCCTTCACCAGGGTGGCGATCAGGAACGCGTGGCTTTGCCGGGTCTTGCCTTCCGGTGTAAAGTGCCAGTGGATCAGGCCACTTTTTTCCGACAGTGCATTACTCTCCGGTGGACTATACGCGCCTCCCTTACGCAATCGCACCGGCTCGAGCGCTATCTCTTCGGCGGTGAATTCCGGGAAGGCTGAGACAAAGAGGCTATTGCACGTGTACACGACGTCTTCCCTGCTACGCCAGCTCTGGCGTTGAATGTTGGCGGGGTCAATGGGCCCGTTAGCTTGCATGACCGCCGCCATAAGCCGCGGTTCGGCCCCGCGGAAACCGTAAATACTCTGCTTGGGATCGCCTACCCATACGCTACGTTTGGCCAGTTGGCTCAGCCGTAAAAAGATCGCGAGCTGAATGGGGGACGTATCCTGGAACTCATCCACCATTAGCAGATCCAGTTCCCGCGACAGCGTCTCGCGTACGCTCGTATTTTCAAGCAGGTGCAGTACGAGGACCTCCATGTCCGTATAATCGATCCGGCCTCGACTCTTTTTGTAGCTGTCGTATTCCGCTATGGAGGCTTGTGCGCAGTCGAAAAGTAAGTCTTGATATCCCTTGAGGTCCTCCTGGAAGGCCAGCAGGGAAGCGTGCTGTTCGCCGAGTTCTACCAGGTCGGTAACCAGCTCGCGACTTTTAGCCCCAACCGACTGATCGTAGCGACCGAGCTTCGCGTAATTCATCCACGGTAAATACCCCCGCTGCTTCAGGTCCCGCAGCATGTTGCGCAGCGTATTGGCGGCCGTGGCGGTCTTTTTGGTGCCATCGGCTTCGTTGGCCAGCAGGCTTTCATAGGTTTCCTTAAGTACACGCTCCATCCGCGTGCGGTACTGCGCGATGGTTATGTTTTCGTTGACGGGTGGTAAGAATTCCAGTAGACTTTTCCAGCTGTTCTGTTTGCTTAGCTCCACGTCCGCGTCCGTAAAGGCGTTTCCGCGAATCACCTCTACCAACCCCAGGACGTCCTGACGCCAATTGTATTTTTCGCCGGACTGGCTCAGACTCAGCCGGTCAACTAACGCCTCGATCTCCCGGATCTGTTCCAGGCTGATGACGGCGGCCATACTCAGGTTGAAGAGCCGCTGGTGGTCGCCATCGGCAATGATGTCTACCTGCGGGCTCACGCCGGCCTCAAAGGCAAAGCGCCGGAGCAGCTTGACGCCCAGGCCGTGGACGGTACCAATGAGCGCATTACTCAGTTCTGCCGCCTCCCGGGTCATGCCTTCGCGCAGCAATTTGACCCGGACCCGCTCCTTAAGCTCGGCAGCGGCCCTTTTAGTGAAAGTCGTAGCGATAATGCCCTCCGGACGTACTTCGCCGCCGGTAAGCAGGGCGGCCATTTCCTCCGTCAACCGGTATGTCTTGCCGCTCCCGGCACCGGCCGAGATCAGCTTTAGGTTGTTGAGCAGTCCTGGCATCTTAGTCATGCCGGCAAAGTAAACAAAATGTTAGTCAATCTCCCGTTGTAACCGGCTGGCGTTCCATGATCTTTTCCAGCTGGGTACGCAGCCAGGCATCGAGGTTGCGGTACCAATCCAGGTGCGGCGAAAAGTCCTCGCACGCGATGCACTGGGTGTCCTTGAACTGCTTTTTGCAGTTCGGGCAAATAGCGGTAGTCTCGAAGGTGTCGAACATGGTGGAACAGTTGTCACACATCCAGTAGGGGCGACCGTCAGGTTCCCAATCGCACTTCGGGCAGGCAATTTTTACGTCCATGGTTCTAGATAAGCATTTCGAAGAGGATGGGCTGGTCGTTGAGGTGCTCGTAGCGCAGTTTGCGGGCCTCCATCCGCTGGAGTAGCTCCTCAAAATCGCTGCGCTTACCGAGTTGGATACCCACCAGGGCGGGACCCATCGCCCGGTTATGCTTTTTGGTGTATTCGAAGTGGGTGATATCGTCCTCCGGGCCCAGCACGTCGAGAAAGTCCCGCAGGGCCCCCGATCGCTGGGGGAATTCTACGATAAAGTAGTGCTTCAGACCAGCGTACATCAGCGCCCGCTCCTGAATCTCCGGCGTCCGGGTGATGTCGTTGTTGCCCCCGCTGACGATGCACACGATATGCTTGCCCCGAATATCACTTAGCTGATCCAGCACCGCGATCGAGAGTGCGCCGGCGGGTTCCACCACCAGACCGTCTTCGTTATACAGGTCCAGCATCACGCCGCACACTTTTCCTTCGTCCACCAGTTCGATGTGGTCGATGGTGTCGCGCACGATGGGAAAGTTGTTCTTTCCAACCCGGCGGACCGCCGCGCCATCCACGAAGCTGTCGATCGAATCGAGCGTCAGGACTTCCCCGGCCTGGAGGCTTTTGTACATGGCCGGGGCTCCGGAGGGTTCCACGCCAATCAGTTTGGTCTGGGGGCTCAGCTGACTGAATACGCTACCGATGCCGGCACTCAGCCCGCCACCCCCGACCGCCATGATGAGCATGTCGATTGGCTTCGTTGCCGCATCCAGTATTTCCAGTCCGACGGTTCCCTGACCGGCAATGGTCTTGGGATCATCAAAGGGATGCACGTAGGTTAACCCCCTCTCCTCGGCCACCCGCATGCTTTCACTGTAGGCATCATCGTACGTGTCTCCGATCAGCACTACCTCGACGTATTCACCGCCAAACATGCGCACCTTCCGGACCTTTTGCGCCGGGGTTACGACGGGCATGAAGATCACCCCGGTGACCTGCATGGCGTTACAGGCGTAAGCGAGGCCCTGTGCGTGATTGCCGGCGCTGGCACACACCACGCCGCGGTCGCGTTCTTCCTGGCTCAGGGAAGCCATTTTGTTGTAACTCCCCCGGATCTTATAGCTCCGCACCTCCTGCAGATCCTCGCGCTTCAAATAAATATCCGCATCGTACAGCCGGCTCAGCCGGGTACTGCGCATGAGCGGCGTCTCCAGGGCAATACCACGCAGCCGGTGGCGTGCTTTGATAACTTCTTCTACCGATATGGGACTGACCGATGGCTGTGTCATGTGGTAAAGGTAGCTTGTCATTCTTTGTGCGCCGGCGCGCAGGAGAAGCAAATTTTCACGGAGGTGGTGTACCTTGTCCATATGCCTCATCCCGAGATAATCTGTGCCGGTGAACTGCTCATTGATCTGATCAGCCTGGATTACGCCGACTCCTTTCGCGCGGCCGATACCTACCGCCGTTACCCCGGCGGCAGTCCCGCAAACCTGGCGATGAATCTGGCATTGCTGGGGCGTAACGTCGGCCTGGTGGCCACGGTAGGTAAGGATGATGCCGGGGCGCTACTACTGGACGAACTCGACGACCGCGGTGTGGATACGGAATTTTGCCGGCGGGTGACCGATCCTACGACCGCCGTTTTGGTAACCAGATCGAAGGAGGTCAGCAACTTCGAAGTGTATCGGTCGGCGGATTCCCAGATCGCTGCGGAACAAGTATCCGCCGATTACCTAAGGGAATGCCAGGTATTTCATACTACTGCCTTTGCACTAAGCCGCGAGCCCGCCCGCTCCACCATTCTTGCGTGTGCAGCCAAGGTAGTGGCCGCCGGCGGTCGGCTGAGTATCGATGCCAACTATGCTAGCAAGGTATGGCCCGACCGGCGGGAAGCCCTCCGGGTGATCGAGAGTTACATAGCACTCGGCGTGACGGGCAAGCACGGGACCCTGGCTAAATTCAGCGATGTGGACTACCAACGCCTCTTTCAGGAAGCAATCCAGAAACCCGAAGTGGCCGTCAATAAATTACTTGACCGCGGTGCGGGCGTTGTCTGTCTCACGCTCGGAGAACAGGGGAGCTACATCAGTAGCGGCGGGCCTGCCTTCCACGTGCCAGCCCGTCCGGTAGAGGTGCAGGATACCACCGGTGCCGGAGACGCGTACTGGTCCGGTTTTCTGGCCGCCTACGTAGTGGGTAAAGATTGGGAATTCTGTGCGCTTGCCGGCCGGGCCGTCGCGGAACGCAAACTGTCAACGGTGGGTCCCATGCGCCAATCGATAAGTCTGCACGAGCTGGTCTAGTAAAGGTTTGGCCGGAGCATTCCCTTCCTATCTTTGCGTGATGGAACTAGTAGAGATCGGTCGCACGGGCCGGCCCCACGGTATTCGCGGCGAACTGGCCCTTCACGTCACGGAAGGCTACGAAGAAGACTTACTGAAAGCACAAGCCGTTTTGATCGGTGATCCGCCGATTCCCTACTTCGTTCGGGCATTTCGCTCGGGAGGAAAACTCACGGTTAGTCTAGAGAATTTTAGTACCCGGGAGGCTGTCGTGCTACTATCAGCCAAGCCCTTGTTCCTGCCGGCTGACCAAGTTAGCGGGGTGGTTGAGGAAGCGGGTACGCCTTGGGACTACGTATTGGGTTACACCATCTCCGCGGAGGGTTATCCGGTTCTTGGCCCCATCGAGGATATCATCGACCTGCCGGAACATTACCTGGCCGAACTTACTCACAATGGAAAGACCGTATTCGTTCCCCTGCACGAAGATCTGGTCTTGAACGTGCGGAAAACGGATACGGTCTTGGAAATGGAGTTACCGGAAGGTTTGCTGGAACTTGGGTCCTAGTGGACCATTAATTTATCAGACTGGCGACCGTCCGGCCCATCGATGTGGTAGAGGTACATACCGGCGGGTAGATCGCTCACCTGCCACTCGATCTGGAGCTTGCCACCAGCACGTGCGGGAGCGGTGCGTCGGATCTCGCTGCCATTCAGATTGGTCAGTGTCCCTATGTAGTTACTGGACGCTGCGGCATCGAAGGTGACCAGAACGCTTTGCCGGGCGGGATTTGGAGCCACTTTCGTTCCGTAATCGGCGATCGACGGACGGGTTGAGGTGATTTCCGCATCGACTACCGCGGCGATGTATAACTCGATGTTCAAATTCCAAAACTCTCCAAAAGCATCGTAACCAAAATTCGTGCCGTCGGTGAATTTTTCGTAAACGTTATTTACGTTGCCGCACTCAGCGAACGTAGAAACTACGCCGAGATACCCCGTGGTATCGGCCATTTCTTCGTACACCCCGGAAAAGTTAATGCCAACCAGGAATGAATCGTTGGTGGCAACGGGCGGATTGGAAAAGGGGAATTCAATAATGTTGGTGAAGTCGATGTCGTCGATGTACAGCGTATCGCTCACACCGATGGGGTCGCCAAATCCTCCGGTTACCAATGGGTCCTCATAGACGACGGCGTATACAAATCCGTCGTTGATGGTCTCGGGTCGTTCCGTTAGCAGGAAAGTAGCGACGCTATTTATTTGAAAGCTTTCATTGCCATCGTACACTAGCCGCTGCAATTTCTCCTGGTCTGACAGGGTATTGGAGCCGGTGATGAAACCTTCAAATAGCTCATAGTCGTCGAAGTAGGCAGTAAGCCCCTGCTCCCGGTTAGTGAAGCAGGTATCGGTCACGAAGGTGGGCTCCAATAGTTCCGGCACGGCCTTGGGAAGCACAATCTTTGAGTTCGAGCTCGTACGAGGAGTAAGCGACAGATCCGGTAGCGTTCGCTGGGCGAAGGTCATGGCCGGCAGCGCTAGCAGAAGACTTAGGTAAAGTAAAGATTTCATCATCGAATTGCGTTTGTGGGACTTGGTTGTAGATCATGAATGTCGCGATTTTGTTGATTCGCGATGCCTTTTTTGAAGGGTACGGCTACTTTTCAAGCCGTTTTAACGACCTTTTGACGGTATGCGGCCATATGCCTGGCGATGTACTTGCCCAGGATGTCAAACTCCAAATTAACCTGATCGCCAGCGCGGAGGTGCTTGAAATTAGTGTGTTCGTAGGTATAGGGAATGATCGCCACGCGAAAGCTGTTATCGTCCGGTTCCACTACGGTGAGACTCACCCCATTGACGCAGACGCTTCCCTTATCGACGAGTAAATCGTCACTTTCGTAAGCGATGGAGTAATACCAGCTCCCACCCGCTTCGATGACGTTCTGGCAGGTGCCCACCGTATCGACGTGGCCCTGCACGATGTGACCGTCCAGCCGCCCGCCGGCCCGCATTGCACGTTCCAGGTTTACCCGGGTTCCTTCCAACCATTCACCTAGCCGGGTACGGTTGAGTGTTTCGCGGATAGCCGTGACGGTGTGCATATCCTCCTCAATAGCCACCACCGTCAGGCAGACGCCGTCGTGGGACAGGCTCTGATCGATCTTGAGCTCCGCGCTTATGGGGCTGCGAACCGTGATATGCACGTTATCGCCTTCCGGCTGGATGCGAACGACTTCGCCGGCCGTTTCGATGATTCCGGTAAACATGGTATAAATTTTGGGTGCGCTGGGTGGAGCGCTATTCGATGACTACCTTATTAAAGTCGAAGGGTATAACAACGGAGGCGCTTCGTCGGTCGAATTTCAGCGAATGGGGAAGGAGTTCTCCGTTCACTTCCACGCGTCCTGGAGCGTGTTGTAGCCCGATCAAACGGATGTGGGCCTGCTGGAAGCTGGTATTGTACTGACCTTCAATGGTTTGTTCCAGCGTTATCCGGTGGCCCTCCCGGTGTATGGAATACTGACGCAGGGTAAACTGATCAACCTGGTAACCGTAGCCTTCCCCTGCATCCCAGTACAGCGTTCCTTCCCCCCGGTCGGCGAGATACACGGTCAGATTCAATATCTTCACTTGGGATAAATCGCGGGTGCTTTGCACTACTCCCACCGTGGGTACGACCGATCCCGCCCGGGCAAAGATCGGCAGACGGTCGGGTTTGAGTCCGATCCGTAATTTTTGTTTCCCCCCGTACGATTTGCCCGTTACGTAATCGTACCAGTTGCCCTCAGGTAAGTATACAACCAGCGACTTTTTGCCCGGCTCTACCACCGGACACACCAGCAAGTCGTTACCGGCCAGAAACTGGTCCCCAAATTCGCGGCACTGGGGATCCACCTGGTCGTAAAAGAAAAGATTGCGGAGAACCGGCACCCCCGTTTGCACGTGCTCGCGAAAGGCCGTGTAGAGGTAGGGCAGCAAACGATAACGCTGCTCGATCGCCTGACGGTTGCGGTCCGTATGCTCGCCCCCGTGGGCCCAGGGTTCCTGGTCCTGCCGGTTGCTAGCCTCTGCCTCCTTGACGTCTTCGGCTTCCACTTCGGCGGCACCATCCGTATTGTTACCCATGCTATGGATGCGCATCAGGGGGTGGAAAACGGCCAGCTGAAGCCATCGTGTCAGTAATTCGGGTGAGGGATCGTCGACAAAGCCGCCGATATCGGTTCCGCAGAAACTGTAGCCGCTAATGGCCAGTCGCAGGCACTGTCGGTTGGCCAGCGCCAAGTGCTCCCAACTGGCGATATTGTCTCCCGTCCAGAGGGAGGCGTACCGTTGCCCGCCGCTGAAGCTGGCACGCCCCAGCAAGAAGGGTCGCTTGGCGGGAAGCAGTGATTTCAGTCCGTCAAAGGTGGCCCGGGTCATCTGCATACCGTAGATGTTATGGGCCTTTTTATGATCGCCGGTGTAGCCATCGAAATCGTGGCGCACGTCCAGGGGAAAGGTCAGCGCGGTCACCTTGAACATGGCCGGTTCGTTCATGTCATTCCAGAAACCACTCACGCCTTGCTCGACGTAGAGTTCCCGGTACAGCTTACCCCACCAGTCCCTCACCTGCGGGTTCGTGTAGTCCGGCCACACACATTCCTGTGGCCAAACCGGTCCGATCATAAGCTCCCCCGTGCTTCGCCGGCAGTAGGCATCGCGCGCAACCCCTTCTTGGTAGACGCTATAGTCTGGATCGACCCGAATTCCCGGATCGATCATTACGACGGTATGAAATCCTTCCTCGCGGAGTTCGGCGATCATGCGTTTCGGATCGGGAAAATAGTCCTTGTTCCAGGTGAAGCAGCGGTAGCCGTCCATGTAGTCGATATCCAGATAGATAGCGTCGCAGGGTACTTGCTGCTCCCGGAAGGTAGCGGCTAATTCTTTTACTCTTTCCTCGGGGTAATAGCTCCACCGGCACTGGTGATAACCCAGTGCCCACAGGGGGGGTAATTCGGGAGTGCCGGTTAGCGTGGCATACCGGCTAGCCACCTGATTCAGCTCGGGTCCGTTGATGAAGTAATAATCAAATTCGCCCCCGTCCGTCCAGATCGTTGCCAGGTCATCTTGGTGACTGTTGAAATCGAAGAAGCTTCGGTAGCTGTTGTCCAGAAAGATGCCATATCCGTGCCCCTGCCGGAGACCATAGAAAAAGGGGATGGTCCGGTAGAGCGCATCTCGTTCCTTACCGTAGGCAAATGAGTCACTGTTCCAGTTCTCGAACCACCGGCCCTGCAGATCGGTATTCCAGGCTTTGTCGCCTAGTCCGTAGAAGGCTTCGGTCGTATCGGTCTTGAATTGCAACCGCATTTGGTCCAGGCCTTTCATCAGCGTGAAGCGGGTGTAGAAAGGGGCTGCATACTCGTGCAACACCGCACCGGACGCTACGTCCTCGATACGTACGTTGGTATCCGCCCGGTCTATAGTGACCCTGAGCGTGGTCGTGCTAAGTTGATAGTATGTTTCGGTTTCCGCGATTTCTACCTGGGTCGGTTGGGGTTTGGCACCCGGATCCCGCGCATAGCTAAAGTCTTCAGCCTCCCGACCGTAGGAATAGAAAAAGCGGATGATATCGTCACTCCAGACCTGTATTCCCAGGTGGACATCACCGTCGCCACGTAACAAAAAGGTTTGGGCGGATGCCTCTTCCAACGACAGTAACTGACCGACGGCATGATCATAATAGACGTCGTCGTAGCGCAGGGTGCTGACAGTGTCTTTTTCGTTTATGGTGTCCGGGGCGGTTTCGTAGGGCAGACGGGCAGTCTTCTGAATCTTGGCCATGGCCGCAAGGTAACACGCTCAATCATTCAGCGACCAGTCATAGTCCAAAAAGTAGAGCTGCTTTCCGGACGGAATGTCGGTCCGTAGATATCGATTGAGAAAAGCGCTCACGTCATCGAAGTCCTCTCCGTACCAGTCGAACAGTGGACTGATCCGGACCACTTCTTCCTGCGTAACGTTGAACTCCTCGTTGTTGATGAACTGCCTGGTTTGTCGTTCCAGCATCTGATCAAGGTTATCGGCTGTGTAGGCCATTTTGGCGAGTGGGGGACAGCTGACTGCCGCACACACCAACGCAAAATGGATTCGCGGCTCGGCAAAGTTCGGACGAATGATTTCGTGTTCGATCTGATTCAGGCTATAGGAATCGCCATCCAGTACGATGAACTTACTGTCCCACGGTTCTTCAATTTCGCGGATGCTGTTGACCGGCCAATTATCAATAATGAGCTTGATGGTGAAGGCATTGTACGTATTGATCCAGTATGCCAGCGCCTCTTCGTTACCCCAATTGGTATCGGGCACCTCATCCGAAAGGAGGCTCAGGTAAGCGTTCAACTTATTTATGTTTTGCCGTATTCCATCGTAGTCCACCTGTCCGGAGGCGCTCACGTGGTTTGCGAGCAGATTTGACCAGGCCGCGTGACTGGGCCCCATTGGCTGATAAGTATCCGTTTTGGCCGGAGTGGTAATGGGGGCAGGGGCCGGATTGGTAGGAGGGGGTGGGGCCACGGCCGCTGCGGGGCTCGGTACGATCACCGGTTCCGGAGCCTGTTCAATCGGAGCCTCTGGAGTTTGCTCCCGTGTATAGTCAATTTGATCCTGAACGACGGTGTCCGGGCTGACCGGTTCGGCTACGGATGTTTCCTGCTCTTCAGGCGGTGGTCCCTCAGCACACGCCGAGAGAGTGGACAGGCAACAAATAAGCACTAGAACCTTGGACATGAATTTCAAATTCGGATTTGTGGAGGTAACAACGTGCCCCCGGCAACGGGTTCGCCCGGCCGTCTCTTTCTATGGCAGGGCGATTCATACCTTCTATTTTTATTTAAGCGGATACCGGTTGCCGGATAGGAGGTAAGCAGATGCTAAAGCTTCGCTAGTAGAGAAACCGGTATCCTATGGGATGGAACCGGTCGATATGAAACAGGATAAATAAACTTATTGCGAATTAACTTTTATAATTCTTCGTGTATTATATTGTCGGTAGTTATGGACAGCAAAAAAAAAGACCCGCGCATATGCGCGGGCCCGAAAAAGCTTTCTAACTACCATAATAACAAAAGTCACGGCGCATAAAGCCGTTAAAAAACTGCTCTTTGCTTATCCGGTATTAAGTGGATAAGACGGGATTCCTGCGGGGATATGGATGAGTAAGTTTGTTTAGGTTTACTGTATCCTCATGAGGTTGCAGGTATAACGCTGCTGCTTGCCCCTGCGTACCCCATATACGTGGGGGGCATATAAAAATGGGCCATTATGATTGACTTATCCAGACTACCCAGACCGATTTAGGAGTAAATCGCCGGCGCGTGTCAGGCAATGTTCAGAATATGGAGCCTCCTCAAACTGAAACTGGCCCCCACGCAAAGCGTAGAGGCCAGTTATAAAAGGTAAAATCTACCGTTATACAAAGCAATTTAAAAATGAATAATAATCGCAGTAAGTTGGCCAAGCAACATGAACAAAAGTAGATGATTGCTTTATGGAGAAATAGGTTTGAATGAGAGACAAAAGGAACAGAGGGAAAATATTCCCCGTAAATCGTTATCTCAAAAGTAAGGGTCTTTAGCTTGCCGACCACCCCACGTCCGTGGGGTCCAGTCTGTTTTGTGCGACGTTTCAGTAAAGGCAAAAAAATAGGCCCGTACGTTGCACCGTACGGACCCTTAATCTTAATTTGTCTACTTAGTTAACCGTCAACAGGGCAAATCGCCCGGAAAAAAGCACTTCGAAAAAAAAACTGGGAGAGAGCGTAAAAAGATGCTTCTAATCCCGTGAGTTAATAGGTTTATGAATGAGAGAGAATTAAAGAGCGGAGAATATCCCCGCCGTTGATAATTCAAAGATAGGGGGTCGTTAAAGAAGGTAAACCCCACAATGATGGGGTGTCCCCAATTTTTAACCCCCCCCCTCCCTCGAGCTCCAAGTGCTTTGGAAACGCTCCTGCCAACAGCAGTATCACTATCGGGCACGGATCTCCAATGAAATCGGGAACTTTATCTACGGGTAGGCAGGTTAAGGATTTCATCAACCAATTCTTATCCATGAAACTGTCACTGCACCAGGGCGACATCACCCATCAGTCCGTTGATGTCATCGTGAACGCTGCCAACTCCTCGCTGCTTGGGGGAGGGGGCGTGGACGGGGCCATTCATCGTGCGGGGGGTGAAGAGATTCTGGAAGCGTGTAGAGTGATCCGACGACGTCAGGGCAAATGCGCGACCGGCGCGGCTGTTGTCACGACCGCGGGTCGCCTTCCAGCGAGTTGGGTGGTTCACACCGTAGGTCCGGTTTGGCAGGGAGGAGCTTCCGGAGAGGCTGATCTGCTCGCCGGTTGTTACGTGAACTCGTTGAAACTGTCGGAGGAGAAACAGGCGCGGACTGTTGCTTTTCCCAATATCAGCACCGGCATTTACGGTTATCCCAAAGAGCGAGCGGCAAGCGTGGCGTTATCCGCCGTCCGGTCCTTCGAGTCCACTCACATCGAAGAGGTAATCTTCGTTTGCTACGATGCGGAGAATTACACCATCTACCAACGCCTGCTGGCTACGGAGTGATCCTGGTCCCGCCACCGTAATGGACCTACTTGCTAGCTGCTTCCAGGTATTCTTCGAAGCTACTATCGGTGTAGTGCCCACCACCAATGTACTTGATCTCCTTCAGCAGGTTCTCGGCGGGTTTAAAACCCGGGCTGATGGTGATGCGCTTCTGTTGCGCGTCAAAGTAAACGAGACTGGGGTAGCTCATCCGACCGTCCAGTAAGGCAACGGCTAATTGGTGCACTCCACGACGTCCCACGGTTTCGTCGTAGGTGAACTCGTGTCCGTCGTAGTTGATACTCTCCTGCTGTTCGGCATCGAGTTTTACGGCGTAGAAATTCTCGTTCACGTAGCTGACAACCGCTTTATCTCGAAAGGACGTCTTATCCATACGCTTGCACCAACCGCACCAGTCGGTATAGACATCGACGATGAGCCGACGCGGCTCGGACTTGCTTCGCTCGATAGCCTCCTCCCAGCTGATCCATTCGATCTGCGCGGAGACGTTAGCGGAGAGTATAACAAAGATTAGGGAGATAAGAAGCTTCATAGCACGGTGATTACCTCTTAATAAATGCGCAGCTAGGGCAGATATTTTATTCTTGGCTAAAATTTAGGACATGGAACCGCCGCATCGTCGTCTGACAAACCAATGTAGGAAGCACTCAATTCGAAGGTGGAGCGGTTGCGGTCACCGCCCTGGCCCGAACTGAACACGCCTGCATCGTAGCTGAAGCCGAACAGAAAATCACCGGCTTCCAGGCCGGCAAACCCAATCAGGCTGCTCCCCTGATAGCTTGTCTGGGATTGGGCTACGCGAACCAGGGCCCCCACCTGAAAGGCAGTTTGGTCATTCTGAGCGGTCGCAAACCGGACATGACTGCCTATAACGGCCATGGCGTGCGGACCCTGAGTAAGGTAGTATACCCGGGGGAGCAGATCAGTCGTAGAATTAAGGGGTAGGCGCACGCTTAGGTATCCGCTGTAGCGAGCGTGAAGTGTATTGGTCACTTCAATATCCTCACCGGCCGTTTCCTCGGCGTAGAAAGATTGCTCCGGTTGGGAGATGTGATGCATAGCCAGGCCAGCCACGATCCCCAGCCCGCGCACGGGATTGCGGCTGTAATTGAGGCCAAAATGGTAATCGCCGAAGGAGACGCTGCTTTCCGGCAGGACCTCCCCGCCAACACCACTCAGGTAGGCGGACGTTCCGTCAAACTCGTCTTGAAAGGTGAGTTCCCCATATCCCAGGCTTCGTTGAGCGATTCCGAATTGGAAGCCGGCACTTAACTGCTCGATGCCCCGTCCGTCGAGGTTTTTATGGTAGGCCCCCCCAATGGCCATCTGGTTACTGGCCATGCTCACCGAAGCAATGCGATCATTCACAAAGAGTATGCCCCCACCAAAAGCGTCGGAGGTTCTCCGCTTTTCATCGAAGCGATAGCGAAAGTCAGCAGCAAAGGCCGTGGTACTGAACGGGGCGGGCATCACCTCGCCCCACTGACTGCGGTGACTGATGACGGCCCGGTACCGACCGGCAAATAATCCGGTAAGCGCCGGGTTCAGCGTAGTCGGTGAGGCAAACAACTGCGAAAAGGTAGGGTCCTGAGCGGCGATCTCCTGCCGGGTCAGGCCGGTAAGCAGAGCCACCACTAGTAATAGCTGCCAGTTATTCATCGTGCAAAGGTAAGCTGCGGTATACCATAGCGGTAGACGCTGCCTATCTTGCCCCCATGCCTGTCGTTCCTGCTATTGGTCGGTACACCGTTGCTCCCGTTTGGACTCGCCCCCGCGTGCGTTCGGTTATGGGTAGCCAACTGTTGCTGGGCGAACCGGTCCAAATTCTATCCCGTGATGCCGGCTACGCTCACGTCAGGTTCGATCGGGGCCGGCAGGAAGGTTTCGTCAACGATGATCAGCTGCTGTCCGTGCCCGAATCGCGCTACCAGCAGCAGCTGGACGAGCCCGCCTATGCTCTCGATCTTTTCGGCATGCTACTGGGGGATTCCTTCGCCATGCCGGTTACGTTCGGCGCGCGCCTGGCCGGCTACGATGGTCTGCAGCTCCACCACGACGGACAGCGGCTTCTCTACTCCGGCCAGGCAGTACTGGCAGCTGACCTGGCCCAGGACGCTGCGCTCATGCTCAGGTTGGGAAGAAAGTGGCTGTACGTTCCGGAGCTGCCCGGTGGTAGAACACCAACCGGCATTGGCAATGTCGAATTGATTCAGTTGCTGCTTAGTTTACTAGGAGTGGATCTGCCCCGATCACTTTCACCAATGAGTGTCGAAGGGATCAATGTTGACTTCGTCGAGCAGTGTCAGACCGGAGATGTGGCCTTCTTCGACGCCGGCAAGGGGGGAGTCAGTCACGCTGGCATGCTGCTTCCTGGAAGCGAGGTACTACACGTCAGCGGACGGGTACGGGTCGATGCCATCGATCATTTCGGAATTTTCAATCGGGAGCTGGGCCGGTACACGCACCGACTGCGGATCGTCAAACGCTTCCTTCCGGACGCCGCCGCCAGCCAACCTATCTGCCTCAATGACCGGTACACCGAGCCGCTGGAAAACAGCCGGCAAATACTTATTTTTTGATTACTTTTCGTCCTGTACTTATTTCACCGAACAAGATTCGGTAATTAGCGTAGAACCAGCACTGCTGAAACCTATCGACAACTCAAACTTTGCATGTCTAGACTCGTAATAATTTCGAATCGCCTGCCCATCACGGTCAACCGCTCCGACGGTGAGTTGCACTACCATCCCAGCGCGGGTGGCCTGGCCACGGGCTTGAATTCCCTGGATGACTCCTACAACAAAATTTGGATTGGTTGGCCGGGTGAGGACATCACGAACGAGTGGGAACG
>JBASAV010000442.1:0-7453 GCA_049650785.1 Lewinella sp.
AGCCATCTCCTCCGGAAGAGCCGACCGCCGAGCGCTTCTTCCGCGTACAGTTTGCTCACCTGGACTTCAATAATCACCTGACCAACCCCGCCTTTCCGGAACTGATGCTAGAGCCACTGGACTCACCCTATCTGACTACCCACGTGCCGGTTATGGCGGATATGGTTTACCACCGGGAGGCCCGCTACGGGGAAGCTTTGACCGCGGTCACGGCCCCCGGTAGCGAACCGGATAGCTTCGCCCACGCCCTCTACCGCGGAGAAGGAGAATTACTCGCCTCTATGATGACCGAATGGGCTAACATAGCTTAGCCGTTTGTTACTTTCGTTTTGCCTGCGCTCCGGCGCCCAAAATCCCCGTATGCGATTCCTTATTCCCCTGTTGCTGTTGGCAAGTCCTCTTTTGACCGCTCAGGACGACCTGCGGGATTCCATTCTGGCGGTTCTCGACGAAGGGATTGCGGGGGGTGCCTTCCCGGGGGCGCAGGTTCTGGTCTGGCACAAAGGCGAACCGCTCGTCCATGTCACGGCGGGATATCATACCTACGACAGCCTGCGCGCCACCCGGCCGGACGATGTGTACGACCTCGCATCCGTAACCAAGACCACCTCCGCCCTACTGGTGCTGATGAAGCAGTACGGCGAGGGAGACCTAGACCTGGACGCTCCGCTCGGCCTGCTATTCCCGCAGCTCAAGCGTACCGATAAGAAGCGCATTCCGCTGCGCTCCGCCCTGGCGCACCGGGCGGGCCTGCTGCCCTGGGTACCCTACTGGCAGACGACCCTGCGCGGACACGGGCGTTACCCCTGGAGCGACAGCTGGGAAGCGACCCGCACCAATGACTATCGTTTCCGCAACCGTACGATCCGCCGGGACAGCAGCCGCCGGTTTCCTATCCAATTGGCCGACGACCTGTGGCTACACCGAAAGTACCGGGAGAAGCGCATCTACCGCGCCATCCGTCGATCGCCGGTGAAGCCACCGGGGGAGTACGCTTACTCCGGCCTCCTTTTTTACCTGCTGCCCGATTACGTGGAGCGAACCACGGGCATGGACTACCGCACCTACCTGCGGGAGCAATTTTACGATCCGCTGGGGGCCGAGGAGCTCGGCTACCGCCCGTTGGATCGGGGGATTCCGCTCGACCGGATCGTCCCCACTGAGGTGGATACCTTCTTCCGCCTCGACACCCTCCACGGCGTAGTCCACGACGAGGGAGCGGCGATGATGGACGGCGTCAGCGCCAATGCCGGCCTCTTCTCCACCGCCGAAGACCTCGCCAAGCTATACCAGATGCTCCTCAATGGCGGTGAATATCAGGGCAGACGCTACCTCACCCAGGAAGCGGTGGACACCTTCAGCAGCTACCAGTATCCGGAAGAAGGTAACCGCCGCGGACTGGGCTTCGATAAGCCGCTGTTGGAATATGACGCCGCCAGCAGTTCCGTAGCGGAAGCGGTCTCTCCGGCCAGTTTCGGACACAGCGGCTATACCGGCACCTTCGTTTGGGTCGATCCGGAGGCGGACCTCCTGTATGTATTCCTCAGCAACCGCGTCCACCCCAGTCGTGACCGTCGCGCTATCTACACGCTGAACATCCGCCCCCGTATCCAGACCCAGATCTATTCCTTCATAAACCGCAACGACGCCGCATCCGACCGTCGCGGTAAGCGTAAATAATACACGCCCGCCGGAAGGTGGGCTACGTCCAGTACGTCGCCTCGCCCCGACAGGGCGGGCCGGCCATCGGCGTGAAAAACCTCGTAGGGTTGATCTTCGGAGATTTCCCCGTAGAGCTGGAGTCGGCTGGCGGTAGGATTTGGAAACAAGCGGATGATCCCGCTATCCAGTCTCACGCTTACCGGGCCATAATACGTTTCGTGCCCGTCCGTGTCCACCTGCCGGAGGCGGTAGTAATTTAGTCCGGGGAAGGGATGGTTGTCTACGTGGGCGTAGTTTCCGGTGCCCGGAAATACCCGGCCGATCTCGCCGAAGTCAACCCCTCCCTTGCTACGCTCCACGATAAACAGACGGTTGTTTCGCTCGTTCTCGGTCGTCCAATCAATTCGTACGGCATCGTAAAGCGAAGTGGCGGAAAGGTGCTTCAGGACCACCGGCAGACCGACGGCGGGGGTACAGACGGAAGCTGCCGCACCATCGACCGTGGTATGCGGCTGATAACCTCCCGCTAGGTTACCGTCGGGGTAGAGGGTAAGGGATTCTCCGTCGGGGGCATCGTCAAAGTTGGCTTGGGCGACGACCTTGCCGTCGGCATTTCGGAGGATGACCGATTCCGCTGAATCATCGTTCAGTCCCAGAAAGCCGCTGGCCGTGCCGGTACGGCAAAACTCGGGCAGGCTGCTTGCATCGGGGCCCGAGGCAAAAACGACGAAGCTTTCCGCCGGAGCCAGCGCACTCCCGGCCGGAAAGGTGAAGCGGGAGCCACTATTGGAGCCGTCGTGTACCGTATGGGCGGAAAGATCGTAGGGCGCTTGGCCGGCATTGTAAATCTCTACGAACTCGTCGCCGGGGTTGATAACGCCATCACCGTTCGCGTCGTGGGCGGGGGCGGCCAGTACCTCGTTGATCACGACGTCACTCGGTTCACACTGATCGGGCGACAACGCAAGGGGGATATCGATCTCACAGTCCCCGCCCCGGATGCTCAGTACCTGATGGGTCCCTTCGGTGTATCCGTCCACCTGAATGGTGCCGTCTACTACCACCGCGGGATCGTCCCCACTTATCGTCCCGGAACTCGTGTACACCACCGCACCCGTTTCCGCACCACTATAGGGTAGCGTGATCCGCAGAACGTCCGGATCGGCCGTGAAGCTGAGGCAATTTATCCGCTCTTCTCCCGGTCGGATACCGCATTTGGGCTGGCAGTTTCCGTCGTCACCGGTGGCGATTAACAGGACATGATCTACCGCGGCAACGTCGTCGCCGTTCTGATCGAAGAAAATTTCCAGCGCGGCGGTGTGGGCCGTACCGGGGATCGCTACGGTGTCGTACACCCAGCCATCGGTGCTTACGCCTCCGCCGTTGGTACCGTCTATCAGTATCTCCCGGTGATGGGAGAAGCCGTCGAGGAAGAGTTCGTAGCCAAAATCGTCGCCTCCGTCATAGCCGACAACCTGGTAGGCAAATACGAATCGGGCACTGGTCAGGTTGCAAATCTCCCCGGCATCAAAGCGAAGGCGCGCCTCGGGGCTCCCGGAAGTTTCATTTTCAACATCCCGTGCCGCCCAGAAATATTCGCCTTCGGCGGCCAGGGGGATGTGATGCATCTCGGCAACCCGGTTCCAGGTTGGTACGGTACCGCTTCCGTAGGGCGTAATGTCCGGTGTGCAGGCCAGATTCTCCCCCGGGTCATCTTCGAAGCCTTGCTGCATATATATGGTTTGCGCCGGTGCGCAGGAGGAACAGGTTCCAACGATTAGCAAAATCAAGGAATACAAGTAATACATGCGTCTCATACTTTTTCGGGCATAGGTAGAGTTCCTCACTCTACTGAGGTGAGAGTCAGGTTAATTATCTTCGCGCCCCTATGATTTTTCAGATTCGTGACGACGAACGCAAGATTTTTGAGGTGATTGGCCGCGCGGCCGGTGATCTGGACTTCCCGACCTACGTGGTAGGCGGCTACGTTCGCGATCGGCTCCTGGCCCGACCGAGCAAGGACCTGGATATTGTGTGCGTCGGTAGCGGCATCGAACTGGCCAAGCGCGTCGGTAACAGCCTGCACCCCCGCAGCCGGGTAACCGTCTACAAGCGCTTCGGTACGGCAGCCCTAAAGCACCGTGACCTGGAAATAGAGTTTGTGGGAGCGCGCAAGGAAAGCTACCGCAGCGACAGCCGTAAGCCTACGGTGGAGTCGGGTTCACTCAGCGACGACCAGAACCGGCGCGATTTCACCATCAACGCGCTGGCCATCAGCCTGAACGATCGCGACTACGGGACCATCATCGACCCCTTCAACGGGTTGGAGGACCTCGAGGCCAAGCGCATCGTAACCCCGCTCGAACCGGGTAAGACCTTCAGTGATGATCCCCTACGGATGCTGCGGGCCATCCGGTTTGCCACCCAATTGGGCTTCCGGATCGACCCGGTTACGTTTCAGTCCATTAAGGACCATCGGGAACGTATTAAGATCATCAGCTGGGAGCGTATTGCCACGGAGCTGAACAAGATCCTGCTGTCGTCCTGTCCCAGTGTCGGATTGCGGCTGCTCGATGAAAGCGGATTGCTGTCCTACATCCTTCCGGAACTGGCCGCATTGCGTGGAGTGGAAAGCCGCAACGGTCGCAAGCATAAGGACAACTTCATCCATACCACCAAGGTGGTAGATAACCTTGCCGACCGTAGCAACGACCTGTGGCTACGCTGGTCGGCGCTGCTGCACGACATTGGCAAGGCGAAAACCAAACGCTGGGAACCCGACGCCGGGTGGACCTTCCACGCCCACGATGCCGTTGGTGAACGCATGGTGCCCAAGATCTTCCGACGGCTGCGCTTGCCTAACGATAAACAGAAGTACGTTCAGAAACTGGTGGGTCTCCACCAACGACCTATCTCGCTGACCCAGGAGGAAATCAGTGACTCCGCCGTGCGTCGCATCCTGTTTGACGCGGGGGAGGATATCGACGATCTGATGATGCTCTGCGAGAGCGATATCACCAGCAAGAACCCCCATAAGGTGCGGCGGTATCTGGAAAATTACGGCCGCCTGCGGGAGCGGATGCGGGAGATCGAAGAGATGGACCATTTACGAAACTGGCAGCCCCCCATTTCCGGAGAGCTGATCATGGAAACCTTCAACATTCCCCCCAGTCGGCAAGTGGGTCAGATCAAGGATGCGGTACGGGAAGCTATCCTCGATGGAGACATCCCTAATGAGTACCCGGCGGCCTTCCAGAAGATGCTGGAAGTAGCGGCCGAGCTTTCCATTCATCCGGAGGTGAAATAAAGCCCGATCTTAACTAAAATTAAGACACTTTCTTCTGCTCACCCCACGACCGTGGGGTATGACCACCCCCTACGCCACGCCTATCTTTGACTTATCGAAAGGAGGTGGTGCAACATCTCCTCGATTCTTTCCAAAAAGCGTGTTCACTTTAGCGGTAGGGATTGTTGGTTTTCCCGAAGCCGCATTTTTGAAGGTTTGTATTATAATCCCTGCGCCACAGGGCGCACTAAATTCCAGTTATTTCGGTAGTCTGAAAGCTACAATACAAGGTCCGCGCGAGCATCGTGCGGGCCTTTTTTTATTTGGCCCCTGCGCTCCGCCACAAAATAGGCTAATACGATCAAATATTCCAACCCAACCAGTAAAAGATCCTCCGCATAGGGTACGCTCGTGTAGCTGGTGTAGGTGAGCATGATGAGGTACGACCAAACCAGGGGGAAGCGCCATGCGGTGAGGCAACACAGGGCAACCGGCACCGATAAATACCAGGGGTGAACGGTGGTCGCACATAAAAGATAAATGACGAAGGCACCCAACCACCGACTGGGCAGTGATTTCCAATCCGTCCGCTCATCTGCCAACGCGACGATAAAAATAAGCATGCCCGCCATCCGGGCCAGCAGCGGTCCGAAGCGCGCGATCTGATTGTAGCCTACGTCGTAGTAGCCGTAAGCCCGGAGCAGGTAATACAGGCTGGCGTTAAATTCGAATTTTTGAAAGTATAGCTCCAGGCTCCCCCCGAAACCGTCCAGCAAGCCGCTGCCAAGCAACATGGGTGAAAAAAGCAGAAGTATGCCCACTCCCGTAGCCAGAAAAAATCGCCAAAATGCCCGTTTCCAAAGCCGGCCCAGTAAGAAGGGCAAGAGCATGAGCGGTAACAATTTGCTGGCGACCGAAAAGGCCATGGCCACACCGGCCCGACCGTATGAACTCCGCGAAAGCAACCACAGGGACAGCAAAAGAAACAAAACCATAGCCCCCTCGAAGTGCAGATTACCGACGATCTCCACCAGGATCAACGGATTCAGCCAGTAAAGCAGGCATCGGCCAGCCGGTAAACCAAAACGAAGAAGCAAAAGGTATATAAGGTATACGGAGCCGATCTCGGTAAATAGGAGAAAGACCTTCATGACGACCGCCGCTCCGTACCAGCTACCCGGACTGATGAGGGCGGCAAGGGTGAAGACCACTTGAGCTACCGGGGGATAGATCGAGTGATAGTCGGGAGAGTTCAGCCGATCGTATAGTTCCGGATCGCCCACCGGATCGTCGAGGTAGTAAGTCGGAGGATGAGCGAACGGATTCTCACCCGCTATTATCAGTTCACCGTCCCATACAAAACGGTAGACATCATCACTCAAACGCGGAAAAGCAAATACAAGCATCAGACGGAGCAATAGCCCGAGCAGTAGCAGCCACCGTAGATCTTGCCCCCCGGGGCGATGAATCAGCAGCCCATAGCCCGCAAAGGCAACCGTAAAGGCCAAAAACAAGGACCAGAATTCCGTACGGTCTGCCGCGAATCCCAAATACCCTACACCTACCGCCAAAAGAAGCACTCCAGCTATGCGGCCGGCGGTACGCATTATCCCAGCACTTTTTCCGCCACGGCCCGCGCCACATTCTGGCCGTCCATGGCCGCA
The DNA here is from genome assembly GCA_049650785.1 of Lewinella sp. GTDB lineage: Bacteria > Bacteroidota > Bacteroidia > Chitinophagales > Saprospiraceae > Neolewinella. The sequence continues at coordinate 6,613 of JBASAV010000442.1, forward strand.
CTAAGAATGCCACCCGCAAATCCCGCTCCCTCGCCGCAGGGATAGAGCGAAGCTATTTCCGGATGGCAGTATGTTTTTCGATCCCGTGGAATACGAACGGGGGAAGAGGTCCGGCTTTCGGTACCGATCACATTTGCTTCGGCAGTATAGTACCCCTTCATTTTTCGGCTGAAGTCACGGACGCCCTGCTGAAGTCGCTGGTATATGCTGGCAGGAAGCAGGTCGTGCAGGGGGGCGGCGTGCAGGCCGGGGATGTAGCTACTGGCGGGCAAGTCGGCCGATACCTTTCGATCGACAAAATCGGTGAGCCGCTGGGCGGGCGCCCGCTGGCTCCCGTCTCCGCTGGCGAACATGGCCTGTTCCACCGTGCGTTGCAGGGCCAGCCCCGCAAAGACGCCGTGGGCTTTATAGGCGGCCAGGTCCTCCAGTTCGACGGCAACGACCGTGCCGGAGTTAGCAAAGGGGCTATCCCGGCGACTCAGGCTCATTCCGTTCATGACGATCTCGCCGGGGGCCGTTGCAGCGGGTACGACCAGACCGCCCGGGCACATACAGAAACTGAATACGCCCCGGTCCTTCACCTGCGTAACGAGTTTGTAGCTGCTGGCAGGCAAGTTTTCCTCCCTGGGCGATTGCCCGTACTGAATACCATCGATCAGCGGCTGGGGATGCTCGATGCGGACGCCCAGCGCAAAAGGCTTGGCTTCCAGACGAACGCCGCGATCGTACAGCATTTGATAGACATCCCGTGCCGAATGGCCGGTAGCAAGAATATATGCCTCCGCCCGGAGACGATATTCGGTTCCGGTCTCGTCGCGGACGATCAGGGCCTGAATGTCAC
>JBASAV010000443.1:0-4013 GCA_049650785.1 Lewinella sp.
CTTCAACGACTCGGGTAAATTGGTGTGCTCCAGGATGCCCAACGTAGCCACCGGATCGGTGGGGGAGATGAGGGCACCAAAGATCAGGGCGTGGAGCAACGGGATCGGCGAGCCCAGCAGGTCCAGCGCGAAGTAAGTGAGCCCGCCCACCAGGCTGGCCGACACCAGGGTAGCTCCGAAGGCCGAGATCAGGATCGGCCACTTTTGCTCCTTCAACTCCTCCGGATCCAGGTTAATGGCGCCCGCGAAGAGCAAGAAGCTGAGAATGCCATCCAGGAGTACCTCCGAAAAGTCGATTTGGCTCAACAGGTTCCGATCGTAGGCCAGGATATCCGGATAGAACTTCCCAAGCACCAGGATCGCCAGCGAAAAGACCATGCCCACTATAAATAGCCCGATGGTGGCCGGGATCTTGAAGAAGCGCGTATTGAAATAATCGAAGACGGCCGCTACGACAACCAGGATCGTAATCAGGTGGAAAATGCTCATAAGGGGAAGGTGGTTTCACAGAGTTTCTCACTCCGGTGTTGCCTCGCTATTGCTGGGGCAGATCGCTGAATACAGCCGCGCCGTCCGGCATGGTGAAGAAATCATCATCCAGCGCGGGCATAAACGCGTAATCCGTTACTTCGATATCCGTGATATGTTCGCCCGCCTGGTCCGCTTCCCACCAGTACGTGTCATAACCGGTTGGCAGGGTAATCCCGTCGACCTTGGTCTTGCCGGTCAGTTTCATCAGCTTTTCCGGATTGTGACCCCCGTCCGGGAAGTAGCCGGGATAGGAAACGATGTAGCGGAGGGCATCGAGTTGACCGGTTTCCGGATGCAGGTACAGGACGTAGTAATCATCCGGGGCATCCCCCGTACCGTCGGCAAAAGTGACCTTGACCAACTGGTACGTGATGCCATCCATCTCCCGATCGGGCAGGGAAGCGAAGTTGATGCCGCCGTCGGCCAGCACGAAGGGCAGACCCACGAAGTAATAGGGCGTCAGCGACCAGAAGCGCGGACTCATCCCCGCCACCCGCTCACCGGTCATGGACCAGGCCTGCTCTCCGTCAAAACCGAAGCGCTGGGTGGTATCCGCGGCCAGTTGGTGGACGGCCCGGCTATTCACGTAGTCGTTGTAGGCAAACGTATTGCGGGGGGAGCCGTCGTCCAGGGGTTGGTAATTGAAATGGTAGTAGAGCGGTCCGTTGGTGTACCAGGTTTCCAGGCCCCCGTGGGCTTCGATGGCGCGGAGTACCCGGAGCCCGGCGGAGTCGGTTTCCAGTCGCCGGTAGGCGTCGGCAATGCGCTGCGTGTGGGCTGACGATGAGGCTACGGGCGGGTCCGGGGTTTCGCCTTCCGCTGCACACTGCAGCAGGACTAGCAAGAGTAAGTAGATAAGATGCTTCATAAGTAGTTGGAAAGGTACCGCTGACCCCGCTTACGGACCGTGGTGGAGCAGAAGTTAAGCAAATGGCTCCAAAGCAGGGCGCCGGAGCGCAGGAAAAGCGCTAAATCACCAGCCTCCCACCTAATAAACAGACCAGCAGTCAATTAGCCTGCCAGGCATGTTATTTAATGCTGCATTTTGGGGAGTTCCTGCATAATGTGACTGGCTGAGTGAGTATACCTTGACCGATGTTTTAGACACGCAACGCCTTCGTTTCGCCGAAGTGACTTCTGCGGAACGACGATCACGCAACCAACCGACTAGTATCATGCACTTAAAAACTTGTAGCAGCCTGCGCACCGCGTGGCTGTTTTCCATCCTTCTCCTTTGCGGCACCGGGATTGGTTCCCAGACCAGCATATCGGGAACGGTAATCGACACCGACGACAACCCCCTCATCGGTGTCACCGTAGCCGTACAGGGTACCTCCGCCGGAACGGTCACTGACCTGGATGGCACCTATACCCTCACCCTCCCGGAGGACGGCAACGTGCTCCTCTTCAGCTACACTGGTTACGTCACCGAATCGGTGGAGGTCGGAACTCAGACGGTCATCGATATCATGCTCGAGCAGGATGTGGCCGTGCTGGACGAAGTGGTTGTAATCGGCTACGGTACCCAGCGACGCAGTGACCTCACGGGATCGGTCGCCTCCATCAGTGGCGAAGATCTCACGTCCCAACCCATCAACTCGATGGAGCAGGGTATGCAGGGCCGGCTGGCCGGTGTACAGGTGGTAAATAACAGTGCCGCCCCCGGTGGCGGTATCAGTGTCCGGATTCGGGGTACTACGTCGATCCTGAACGGTAGCGAACCGCTCTACGTCGTGGACGGATTCCCAATCACCGGTACCTCCCAGTTCCAGACGAATGCCGGACGGGGAGTAGAAGGACAGACGGGTGCGCAGTACACCGTAGACCAAAACCCGCTATCGACGATCAACCCCTCCGATATCGAGTCGATCGAGATTTTGAAGGACGCCTCCGCGACGGCCATCTACGGCGTCCGCGGTGCCAACGGAGTGGTACTGATCACCACCAAGCGCGGACAGACCGGTGCACCCCGTCTATCCTACAACGGTACCATCGGCACCCAGTCCGCCGCAAAAACCTACGACGTCCTTAATGCCCAGGAATTTCAGGACTACGCCAACCTGGCCGAAACGAATGCCGGCAATCCGCCCATATACAGCGGTGCGCCCGCCCAGGATTACTACTGGCAGGACCTGGTGCTGCGTAACGCTCCGCTACAGAATCATCAATTGTCACTCAGTGGCGGTACCGACCGCATCAAGTACCTGGTTTCCGCCGGATACTTCGACCAGGAAGGCATCATCAAAGGGTCAGATTTTTCCCGTTATTCTATCCGGCTGAATACAGACATCAGTGTCACGGACAACTTCAAGATCGGTAACTCCCTCACGGTTTCCCGGTCGGTGACCAACGCCGCCTTCACCGAGGGCGAGGCCCGGAATGGGGTCATGAACGCCTCGATACTGCTGGCCCCCAACTTGCCGATTTTCCAGCCCGACGATACCTATACGACCGGTAACGACCTGGAGGTGCCGAATGCGGGGGGCAGCGAAAATCCCCTGGCGCTCATCAATGAGACGCTGGACGAAACCAAGAATACCCGCATTCTGGGAACGATCTTCGGGGAGTACACCATCATCCCGGATCTCACCGCCCGCGTCAGCGTAGGGGTAGACCTCGACGCCCGCGAACGGCAGGTGTACCGTACCGTCCTGTACAATGAGTCCGGCGTCAATGGCGCGGACGTAAGCAACCTGTCGCGTACCTCACTGCTGAACGAGAATACGCTGAACTACCGTAAGGAGGTGGGTAAAAGTACCTACACCGCCCTGGCCGGGTTCACGGTACAGCGGGAGGAAGAAGATTACCGGGGCATCAGTGCTTCGGGCTTCGCCACCGATGTCACCGGTCCCTATAACCTGGGCGGGGGATCGAATGTCCCCAACGTGTCCTCCGGCTTTTCGGAGTTCAGCATCATGTCCTTCATCGGCCGACTGAACTACAACTACGCCGACAAGTATCTGCTGACGGTCACCGGTCGCCGCGATGGCTCCTCCAAGTTTGCCGCGGACAATAAATGGGCCTTCTTCCCCTCCGTAGCCGGAGCCTGGCGCATTTCGAGCGAATCCTTCATGGATAACATCCGGGAAACGGTAGATAACATCAAACTGCGGGTAGGGTACGGGGTGGCCGGTAACCAGGAATTACCTTCCTACCGCTCCCTGGCGCTGCTACAGTCCACCAACTACAACTTCAACGGTACGGTGGTCAACGGCTATTCTCCGCTGAGCGTAGCCGTTCCCGGTCTGACCTGGGAAACCACCAAACAGCTGAACGCCGGCCTGGATATCTCGCTCACGGGAGGTAAGCTCAATCTTTCGATCGACGTCTACGACAAGGTCACCGAGGACCTCCTGCTCGAAGTGCTTCTCCCCGAGACCTCCGGTATCACGGAGCCTTCCATCCAGAACCTGGGGGAGATGCAGAACCGGGGGATCGAATTCGCCCTCGACGCCCTCGTAATAAATAAGGGAGAATTTTCC
>JBASAV010000444.1:0-2909 GCA_049650785.1 Lewinella sp.
GCCCAATACCTACGACGTTCCGATCACGGTCGAACTAACTTTCCCCTCACTCTCGCGCAATGGCGTACCCCTACGGGTCAGCGGTCAGCTGCCGGCCTATTCTGGCACCGGTACTCCCCCGGTGCTCACTAACCTGGACGCACCGGTCGACCTGGAGGGATACGAACTAGACTTCAGCAGCGGTTCCCTCACCGTCGATTACGCCATCGATGGCCCGGACGGACAGGAATACCAACCCGCCGACGGCACCGTTACTTTACTTTCCGGTCTCGATTTCTCCTACCTCGAAGGGTACTTTGGCGTGCAGTCCTACGCGGGAGTGGACGACGTGCTCCGCATCGACTTTTTCAACAACTACCTCGGTGGCGATATCGCCTTCGTTGCCCCCCGGATACTCGTTACCGTCCGGAACAGTTTCGGTGTACCGTCGCGGGCCGTGGTAGATGAGCTGTTCATCACCACCGTAGAGGGTGACACCGTTGCGGTTACGGGGCCCGTCGTCGATGACGGTTTTGCCTTCGATTACCCGGAGGCTCCGGGTGACGATCGCTTTACCACCTATGTTATTGACGAAACGAATAGCAACGTCCTGGACCTGATCGCCGCCAAACCGGTGGCCCTGCACTACCGGATCAGCGCGCTCATTAACCCGGACGCCGACCCCGACATTACGGGCTTTCTGGTAGACACCAGTAGTTACACCGCCTCCGTTAACGTCGAGCTCCCCCTCTACGGGTCAGCGGATGATTTTCAAATCCTCGACAGTTTTCCCATCAATCTGGGCGACCAGCACGGCGACATCACCAGTGCCTCGTTGCGGGTGACCACCGACAACGAAATCCCCTTCGATCTTTCCCTGACCGGCACCTTCATCGACGAGCAGGGAGCCGCGCTGGCCGACCTGACCGATGGTGAGCTGCTCGTGATCCGGGCCACGCCCGTGGACGATCAGGGCAACGCTACCGGCGTACAGCAACAAACCGTCGATGTCGCCTTCAGTGGCGAAAAACTGGAGGCTGTCCGGCGTGCCGCTACCCTTGTACTCCGAACCACCTTCGCGACGACGGACGGGGGTACCCAAGCGGTGCGGGTACTGGACGAGCAGGAACTACGCGTGCGAATAGGCGCCCGCCTTAGCGTTCAAAATCTTTAGGCCATGCGGAAAAGCTTACTCCTCCTACCCTTCTTGCTGGCTGCTACGCTTCATGCGCAGAACTTGACCGCCCCTTTGCTCTCGGGCACCTGGCAATCCACCTACCATAATCCGGCCATGATTCACTTCCTGCCAACGGAGTATACCGTCGGCCTGCCCGGGATCGCCAATGACCTGCGGCTGCAGAATCTAGACTACGACGACGTGTTCCAGCAAAGCGGTGGCAGCCAGATACTCAGCCTGGCCGCGTGGGCGGGCTTGGTCGAAGACCGGAATGCCGTGCAGGATGTCTACTCCATCGAAACCCTCGGCGGCGCGCTGCACCGCGGCAAGTTCGCCTACCAGCTTTACCATCGACTGCGGGTAGACGGTGATGCCGACTATCCCCGCTCCCTCATTAACCTGGTAGCCCTCGGTAATGCCGCCTACATCGGGCAGACCGTGGATATCGCTCCGCGGGGCGGTATCCTGAGTTACCAGGAGGTCGGTGCTAGTTTCAGTTACGCCATCGACGAACGGATTGCGATCGGTGGCCGGATCAAGTACCTCGCCGGTGTGTCCAGCATCGAGGCGGCCGAGGGGGGTAGCATAGAACTGAGTACGGGAACGGAAAATTACACTTTGACGCTCGACAAGGATCTCACGCTGAATACGGTACGGGCCTTCGACTTCCGCTCGTTGGAAGATTTCGACCTGGTCTATAATCCCAGTCAGTTGCGCCCCGGCGATCTCTTCTCGGGCAACACCGGTATCGGCTTCGATCTGGGCGTAGCGATCAATCTGGATCGGCTGCGGCTGAACGCCTCGGTGACCGACCTCGGCGCCGGTATCGACTGGCAAAACGAGATCACCACCCTCCGCTTCAGTGGCACGTCCACCTTCAGCGGGCTGGATATCCTGAATGACCTGTTGCGTGATTCGGTTTCCCTAGACCAGGCAGCCGATAGTCTGGTTCTGGCCCTGGAACCTACCCGGGGGGAGGTAGCCTACCGCAGCAATATTTCCGCCAGCATCTTTCTGGGCGGCGAATACGATATCACCGATAGATTCACCGCCGGGGCCTTGCTCACGCTGGAGGATCGACTTGGGCAGCTGGTTCCGGCCGTAGCGATCATGGGCCGCTACCAGGTTACCGATTGGCTGAACCTGGGTATCAACCTCAATCACCGCAGCGGCATCCGGACCAACCTCGGACTGCACGTGCTGGCTACCCCGGGGCGATTCCAGATTTTTGCCGCCTCCGATAAGATCCTCTCCCTGCTTAGCTCCGGCAATAGCTCCGTAGCCGGTATCAGGCTGGGGGCTGCGTTGACTCTTGGGGAGCGCCGTTCATCCGGCGCATTTCGTCCCTGATGTCGGTCAGTAGCTGAATATCCTTCGGGGTGGGTACGGTCTCGTTTTTTGGATCCTCGGCCTCATCGCGCAAGGCATTGATGGCACGCACGATGAGAAAGAGAACCATGGCAATGATGAAAAAGTCGATCAGCGTTTCGATGAACAGGCCATAGCCGATCACTACGCCCTGGTCGATCACTTCCCCCTCCGCGTTTGTGACGGGTTCCCTGATCACCCAGGCTAAATTCGCCATCTCGATACCCGTCGTGAGATAACCCAGCGGCGGGGTGATCACCTGCTTTACGAGGACATCGACGATCTTATTAAAACTGGAACCGATCACGACCCCGATGGCCAGATCGATCATATTTCCCTTGACGGCAAATTTCTTAAACTCATTAAAAAAGCCGGGCATAGCTAC
>JBASAV010000445.1:0-2239 GCA_049650785.1 Lewinella sp.
TGTCAATAAGCGGTCCACCGCCGGGGAAAGCGGTAGAGGTACGGGGCCCGGTTGGAAGCCCCGGTGAATTTTTTGGAGACCCGCTCGAGGGCATCCAGGTCCAGGATCTTCTTTTGAAAGTTATTACGGGCGAAGGGGCGCTGGAAAACGGTCTCGTACAGCCGCTTCACCTCTTTCATGGTGAACTGCTCCGGGAGTAAATAGAATGCTAACCGCCCTTCGTCGAACTGAAGACGGATAGTCGACAGCGCGTCGGCGATCATCTGATTGTGATCCATAATCAGGTCGGGCAGGACGTCGACTTCGGTCCACCGGATGGAAGTGTCGCTGGGTGATTTCCGGGGGGTAACGGCGGTGAGGTCCACCAGGGCGTAGTAGCCGATGGAAACGAAGCGACGGGTTATCCACTCCAGTTCTTGCGTGATATGCGGATTCAGCCCTTGTCGTTCCAGCGCCCCGCCGATCAGCCGGTTGAAGTAGGGCCGGTTCGTCCGGCCCGCCGCCCCGTAAACGCCGAATTGATGGAGGTAAAAGTCGGTTATTCCCGTACGGTCCTCAATTATCCTGCGCGCGGCGCCCTCAATACTTTCCTCCTGGCGGATGAACCCGCTCGGCAGGGCGTAAATACGCTTTCCTACGTTCAGGTTGGGGACAAGCACTTTCACCTCATTCGCCTCATAACCGACGATGACGCAATCGATGGAAAGCTGTTGGATAAAGTTCTGTCCTTCTCGGAGTGATTCGAGGGAGGAGCGGTCGGGCGTTTCCGAAAGCATGTAGCGGTCAAGTGGATTATAGTGGAAAAGGTAAGCAATATTCCCGCTATTGTCTTTTTTGGTAGACAATAAACTTTTAGCCCTATCTTGTAGGCTTATCTACGATCACTGCAATGACCTTTCGCCTCCTCTCCGCCCTCCTCGTCGTGGTGCTTTTCTTCCCGGCCTGTAACGAGCCGGTCAAACCCGAAGCATCCGTACTCGTCTTCAGCAAAACCGCCGGTTTCCGCCACGAATCTATCGAAGCCGGTCAGGCGGCCCTGGAAAAGATGGCCGAAGCCAAGGAGTTCCAGGTAGAATTTACGGAGGACGCCGAAGTCTTCACCCAGCGAAATCTGGAAGGGTACAACGCCGTCGTGTTTCTGAATACCACCGGTGATATTCTGAATGCGGAGCAGCAGGATGCCTTCGAGCGCTACATCCAGGCCGGCGGCGGCTACGTCGGCATCCACTCGGCCACGGATACGGAGTACGACTGGCCCTGGTACGGTAAGCTGGCCGGTGCGTGGTTCCTCGACCACCCCAGCGATCCCAGCAACGTGCAGACGGGCACCTTCACCGTAACGGACACCACCAGCTGGGCCACCAAGATGATGCCCGAACAGTTTGAATGGACCGATGAATTTTATAGTTTCCGTGACATCTCCGACGCGATCCAGCCCGTCTTGACCGTCGACGAAACCACCTACCAGGGCGGCAAGAATCCCGACTTCCACCCCATGAGCTGGTACCACGACTTTGACGGTGGGCGCGCCTTCTACACCGCCCTCGGTCATACCCCGGAAGCCTTCTCGGAGCCAATGTTCCTGGATCATGTTTACGCCGGCATTCGCTACGCCACGGGTTGGGAGGAGCCGATTGCCGTGGACTTCGACCAGTCGCGCCCCGAGGAGAACCGCTTCGCCAAGGTAGTCCTCGCCGAGAACCTCGACGAACCTATGGAGCTCACCGTCCTGGACGAGGATCGCATCCTGTTCATCCAGCGGAAGGGCGACGTCAAACTATACAAGAATAGCACCGGCGAACTGACCACGATCGCGTCGCTACCGGTCAGCACCGTCTACACCAGTCCCACCGGCGAAACCTCCACGGCGGAGGACGGCCTGCTGGGCCTGAATAAGGACCCCAACTTCGCCGATAACCAGTACATCTACCTCTACTACTCCGACCCGGACACCTCGGCCAACGTGCTTTCGCGCTTCCAAATGGACGGCGACGAGCTCGTCATGGACTCCAAGACCGAGATGATCCACGTGGCCGTGCAGCGCCAGGAGTGCTGCCACACCGGGGGCTCCATCGACTTCGACGCGGAGGGTAACCTCTACCTCTCTACCGGCGACAACACCAACCCCCACGTCTCCAGCGGCTACAGTCCCAGTGACGAACGCCCCGGCCGCGGTCCGTGGGACGCACAAAAGTCTTCCGCCAACACCAACGACCTCCGTGGCAAGATTTTGCGGATC
>JBASAV010000446.1:0-8098 GCA_049650785.1 Lewinella sp.
CCCTGAATGAATAGACTGCGATCGCCGGAGAGGTAGAAATACCGGCGCACCCCGAGCGGCACGTTCACCGAACGCAAATTGACGGTAGATCCCGGGGCGGTCGTCGAATCCCCGCCCGAACTAACCCGCTGAACGTACGCTTCCGCAAATAGCGACCACCGTTCATTGGCCAGTGGAAGCACCATTTCTACCTCCAGCCCCACGCGGGCGCCGAGCGTCTCCACCAGTGGCGACACCTCGGGGGTAGGGGCCCCATTGTCCGTACGCAGCTCACCAAAGAAGTACGCCCCTCCCGGCCGGAGGTATAGGCGCACGTTGCCCGGGGCAGGCGGGCGCAGGGATTTCCGGTAGTCTGCACCCCGGCAATCGTTGTAATCGGCAAAGTAATGCACCAGATCTTCCCGCTGGTAAGTCAGGTCCTTAAAAGCATAGTCCGGCACATCACAGTTGACGTCCGTTCGCAACTGCCCCCGATACAGGGCCTGATCAATGATGCGGTAACCGCGCCGATACCGCCGGTTGACGAGGGGTGTGGGAGCGGCGTCGCCTAACCGGTAAAATAATCGCCGGACCTCTCCCTTCTCCCAGTAGAAAAGGTCCGCCTCACCGTCTACTAACCACTCCAGGAATACGGTGTCGGACTCATAAAGGGGTTGCGGTGACGAACTCAGCTTGGATGGCCGGTCGTCCGACCGATCGATATCCACCGTAGCGCGCAGATACCGGAGGCTGCCATCAGCATAACCAAATTCACGGATACCCTCTAATGTACCCACCCGGTCATCGTTGCCCTCCCGGTACCGGAACCGCCGGGGGTTGTCTACCCAGTCCCGATCCAGGATTTCGACGGCTACTTCTTCGCCCGTTTCATCTACTAGATAGGCCGGCACGTACTGGCTCTGGGCGGAAACCCGAAGGCCGAGTAATAGCAGCGTTAGAAGGTAGGGGAAGCGGGCCATCGGTACATCCACTTTGTCGGGAGTCATGTAATGTATAGCATCCGGCTAGACATTCAGATGAAAACGCCCCGCTTCTCCCGTTGCACGACCAATAAGGTGACGTACACGAGGCTATGCAAACCTATGCCTTCAACCAATCCGATACCCGGCAATCACGCTCAGGATCCGGTACCGGGTACTGACGTTAATGTATGATTGCAGCAGGTCTTGCTGCATATCGTAGCGGATTTCCATCCAGAAGCGGTCGCGGAGTTTGAGGCCGGCACCGGCCAAGACCCCAAAATTGGAGGTGAGATCGTAATTGTACAGCAGGGAGGTTTCGTTTCTCCTAAAGTGGAACGTTTTGGTAAGGGGTGCGTAGACCACCCCGGCGGCGTTCAGAAACAACGCGCTTTCCGGCCCCAGGTAGAAGTACCGGCGAACGCCCACCGCAGCGGCCAGACTGGCATACCGGAAATCCGTACCACTGACCCCTTCCGACTGGTAACCGCTCCCAAATACTTCACCCGTCAGTGCCCACCTGTTGTTGGCCATAGCCAAGGTCAGCTCTCCTTCTACGCCTAAGCGCAGCCCTACGGCCGAAGGCACGGGGAAATGGGTGGTACTGCCAAAAACGTTGTCGGCAATCACGTACCCGCTACGGTACTCAACGCCGGGTCGGACCATGATCCGGAACGGACGCTTGGGAGTGGGGCGCACGGTGATCTCCGCATCGTACCCTACGGACTGGTTGTATTCGGTGAATAGCTGGACCAGATTTGCCCGCAGGTATGGCAGTGACTTGAAGTCCTGATTGCTGAAATCACCCTTCAGGCTGGACCGTAGCTGTCCGCGGTAATGCTTCTGTTCCTTGACGGTATTGCCCTCCCGGTACCGGCGGTTGACCAGCACTTCCGGTTGAGCCTCGTGGACACGAAACAGGAACTGCCGGACATCCCCGTCCCGGTAGTAGAACAGATCCGCTTCCCCATCCACCAGCACTTCGAGAAATACGGTTGATTCGGCGTAGGAGACTGCGGCGCTTTGACTTAGCCGGGCCAGATTCGTTTCGGAACGGTCGATGCCTACCGTAGCACGCAGGTAGCGCAGTCCCCGGTCCGGCACGCCAAACTCCGCAACCGATCCAAGGTCTGCAGACCGCTCCTCGCCCGCCGGAGTACGGTAGCGAAAATCGGTCGGGTTGGAAACCCAGTCCTGATCGTAGATTTCCACCTCCTGCCGGTCGCCATCAGCGGTGATGAGGTAACCACTTCGGTAGGTGGTCTGGGCCGAAAGTGGTAGGATGGATACACCGAAGACCAAGGCTAAAACGATGCTTTTCATGAAGGGATATTTGACCAAAATTATCGCCGATTTCGATCTTGTAACAAATTATTTTGCGGCAATCCCGCGAGCAAAACGGCGCCTCGGCGAGCTCTCTACACCTGTCGCGTGGCGCAGGCGTGGGCAGCCGAAACCGGGATCGTAGATTTATTACTGGCAGTCATCGACTGAGGCGGGGCATTAGTTTGATCGGGTGTGTAGGTACTTGCAAACTCGGTACCTTGCCTGTCGATTCCAGCGCCTATGGCCAACCTTTTTCAGCGGCACAAGAAATTTATTCTGCACTTCGCCTTCTGGAGTGTTTATGCCTCGCTGTTTTTTTATTCCGTTAGCTACGCGCGGCGGGACGAACCGGATTGGGGCCGGGTTTTCGGCGATACCACCTTTCACATCATCGGCCTGATGGGGATCGCCTATCTGAATTACTTCGTGCTTCTACCGCGCCTTTTGCGCGATCAGGACGTAGGGCGCTACTTACTTACCTTCCTGCCGACCTTTGCCCTGCTGTCTTACCTCTTTCTCCGGGGAAAGCAGGCCGTTATCGCCTACTATCTCGGGCCGGAGCACTGGCTGACCAGCTCTTACTTCGTCATCAACACCCTGATGAGTGTTTTCTTCGCCGTAGCCTGTATCGGCCTGTTGCGGTTCGTGGAGGACTACTTCGAACTGGAAGCGAAACGCAAGGAATTAGAGAATCAGCAGTTGACCTCGGAACTCCAATTTCTACGTGCCCAGGTTAATCCCCACTTCCTATTCAACACGCTCAATAACCTTTACTACCTGGCCGTCAACAACAGCTCCCGTACCCCCGAGGTCATCGCTAAACTCTCCGGCATGATGCGGTACATGATCTACGAGAGTAACCACGAGAATGTACCACTGGACCGGGAGATCGAGTACATCGAAAACTACCTCAGCCTGGAGCGGCTCCGCTTAGAGGATAACGTTCCGATCACCTTTGAGGTGGAAGGAAACACGAGTGGCGTACGGATCGCTCCCCTCATCCTGATCACCTTTCTGGAAAATGCCTTCAAGCACGGGGTAAGCAGTTCCGCCAACTCGCCCTGGATCACGGTCCACCTCCAGGTAGATCGTTCCGAACTCATTTACCGGGTAGCCAACGGCAAGTTGTCGGAAGACAGTAAGGTGCTAAAGAATAAATCGGGCATCGGGCTGCAGAATGTCAAACGCCGCCTGGAACTTTCTTATCCCGGTCGCCACTATCTTCGGATCTCCGACACGGATGAACGGTACGAAGTGATCCTCAAACTCGACCTGGTATGAAACTGACCTGTCTGGTAGTCGATGACGAACCCATGGCCCGCCGCCTGCTGCAACAGTACATCGAGCAAACGCCGAATCTTACGCTCACGGGCTCCATCGGAAACCCGCTACAGGCACTGGAAGTACTGCAGGAAAACCCACCGGATATCCTGTTTCTCGACGTGCAAATGCCCGAGCTCACCGGTACGTCGTTGCTGAAGGTCCTGAAGAAGAAACCGATCGTAGTACTGACCACCGCCTACTCCGAATACGCCCTGGAGGGCTACGAGCTGGAGGTGACGGATTACCTGTTGAAGCCAATCACCTTCGAACGCTTCCTCAAGTGCATGGAACGGATCAACCAGATACTGGAGCCGGCACAATCGGCCGCTTCCCCTTCTGCGGAAAGCATTTCTCCTGCGCTCGCCGCCGCCCAATTCTTCTTCGTGAAGGACGGGACCAAGTCCGTACGGATTAATTTTGATGAGATCACCCACATCGAAGGATTGAAGGACTACGTGAAGATCCATACGATCGGAAAACGGATCACCACCCTACAGAGCCTTAAAAAGCTAATGGAGACCCTGCCCGCCGGGAAGTTTGTGCGGGTACATCATTCTTACATCGTTGCCCTTAAGTGGATGGAGGAAGTACACCGCGATGAGGTGATCATCGGAGAAGTGAGTGTTCCCGTCAGTGACACCTACCGCAAGGACCTGAAGGAAATCATTGAAAAGCGGCAGTTGTAATTTGGGCGCCGGTGCGCAGGAATAGTGCTTTTTGGTACCGGGCGGATCACTCGGCAACGAGCACCATCCTCGCGTAGCGTGTCAGGGAAGGTGACCCCCCGTCGGTGACCTCCGCAATAAGGTGTAGCGTCTGGCCGGACGTCATGTCCCGGGGCACTTTGACCCTTACTTCCGATTTATTCAGGATCATCATGGCCTTTTTGGCGTAGGTATCCACTTCTCCGTACTGAAACCAATGGTAGAATAAATCGTCTCCGTCCGGGTCGGTGGCCGACACTTGCAGGGTGACCCAATCTCCCGGCTTGACGGCACGCGTCACCTCTCCTTCTGCATTGACTTCGGGTGGATGATTGGCCGATTCGTAGGGCAGGACGCACCAGTCCGCCCGGGCGGCAAAGTCGCGCTGCAGGGCGGGTATCCACCGCGTCAGGGCGTAAGCATTATCCCGTTTGCGAGTAAACGGGTTGTAATCGGCGGCGGCGCCCCCATCCTCGTAGAGCAGACCGGTAGTATCGGTGGGAACCAGGCGACCGCCCCACCCTCCCCATTCGGGGGTTTTCAGACTGTGCAAACCTACATTGACCAGGTGCAGGTAGGCCGGTGAGTCGCCCTCGGAAATGAAGTCATAAGGCTTGAAGCTTCCCCACTGGGCACTGTCCAGGCGGGTGGAATCCCCGTGGATGTGTTCGGGGTCGCCGGCTTGTTGCTGTCCATCGCCGTAACTGTAGTAATTGGCGGTGAGTGGGCCGTGGTCCTGTATGATGTGATTTCCCATAAATCGCCCTTCCAACCAGTAGTGTAGTTTTTGGGGTACGGCCCGCTTCCAATCGTAAGCGAGGCTCCAGAACTGACCGGTATTGTAAAGCACGGGAATGTCGGGCCAGCTGACGGCAATGTAATCGCGGTAAGTGGCATCCTGATCCATGACCGCATAGATGATTGCCTTGTCGCAGACCCGGCGGTAAATGTCCTCCCATTCCGGGCTGTCGGCGTACGTATCCTGAATGGATTTCAGGGCCCGCGCTATGGTATTGGTTCCGCCCCAAACCTGTAGATAGATGCTCGATGTATCGGCGTCGAGCAGCACGGTCTTGATATGATCCGATCCCTCCGTGTCGTTATCCATTTCCCCCTCGAAGGTGATGTTACCTACCTTGACCATCTGCAACAGGGAATCGGGATGCGGATACCCCTCCGCGTGGCGCTGTAGGGTCTCGTACACAGCGGCGTAATCCCGGATAATTTCCTGTATCCATTCTTCCCCCGGCCACCGCAGGTCGGTACGCTCACCGTACATATCGCGGGTCATCTCCATATCGGATACCATCGTCGTCCCCTGCCCGTCGCCTTTATAGTGCCACATGGAACTGCTGTAGACGAGCCCTTCGAGTTTCATCTCATTCGCGTACAGCAAAAGGCGTACAAAAGAGTCTACGTCATCAATCTCCCCGTCGGTAGTGACGATGGTGCGGGGAAGCTGATCCTGGGCGGAAAGGAAGGGAGACACAAGGGTAAGGGCGAGTAGCACACAAAATAGACGCATACGGGGCGGTGTATTATTGGAGCGGGTAAATTGAATTAAATCCCGTTTCGCCGGAAATATAGGGTTGCATCGGTAAACACGTACCCGGTATCCTCCCGTAGTGTCTATCATACACCTACCAAAAAAAAGGAGAGCAAGGCAACACATGACGTGCTGCCTTACTCTCGTAGACTCACTTTGACACTCACATAATTCGGAAACACTACCGCTACCTATTCAGCGGGGCTGAACAAGTCGGTCGGGCAGTGTATTCTTCGATAAGCCCAGTGTCGTGTGAAATGTTTACTCAATATGAACTTTTGTTCGTTTCAACACAAATAATTAGTTCAAGTACCCTGGATTTTGCGCATACCCCCCCAAAGTCCGGTCAATTTGATTCTGGGGTATAGGGCGTAATACGTGGTAATCCTGGATGTTAGGTCCACCGACGGGATTGAATTCGCGCACACGCTCGACCAGCGTACGGGTACGGGTAAGGTCGAACCAACGGTGTCCCTCCCCCACGAGTTCCCGGCCGCGCTCATCGAGCAGAAAATCCAGATCGACGTCAGCGGAGGTGATTTTAATAGCTTCTTCCATTCCGTCGACGGCCGAACGTATCCGGATCACGTTGATGTCCTCTGCTGCCCCTTCGGCATCGCCTTGCTGCAAACGCGCTTCTGCGCGAAGCAGGTAGGCATCTCCGATACGCATCAGAATCATGTCACGCTGGCCCTGTTCGTGCTGCCGGTTGGGGCGGGTGGGATCCAACCACTTTTTCAGCGACGGGAAATTGCGTTCCGTATACTCATCGGCGGTCAGGACCATATAGGGGGTAGCGGCTTGTCGTTCCTGGGTCCACAAGGCGTCCATACCGGGACCGGGAATGTACAGGGCGGTGTCGCCTACGGCAAACTTGGGCTGGCCTTCCGTACCGTAGCCGGCTGCCTGGTCGGCAGCGGTCCAGGTTGGGATGGTAGACTCATTATTGGAATACCAGACCTGCTTATAGGACTTGTCGTAGCGGGTATCGATCGACCGGTCCCACAAGCCGAGTGTGTAATCGGTTGGCTTAAAGCGCTTCCAGGGGCGACCGTTTTCAATGTCACGCAGCATGCCTGCCTGCACGTCATACTCCATGATAAAATACAGGTGGCCACGGTTCCCGTTACCATCCAGGCCTTCGTCGACCTGACCTTTCGAGTTCTGCACCGCGAATACGATCTCGGCGTTCTGCTCATTGGTGATGTCCCACAGGTCGGCAAAATCATCCAGTAAACGGAAATTGTAGTTTTCTATAACGGTAGTAAAGAGAGCTTCCGCTTCGGCCGCGTCGCCGCTTTCGGCGAACTCGCGGTAACTCCGCCGGAGCAAAACTTTGGCAAGGAGCATCTCCGCGGCGGGTTTGGTCGCCCGGCCATACTCATCCTGCTCGACCGGCAGGTTGGCAATCGCGTAGCGCAAGTCGGGTATAATGGCCTCTGTGTAGATCGTGCTTTGTGGCGTACGGTTGGCTTCCACCTCGATCCCTTCCGTTTCCTCCAGGCTTAGGTGAACGTCACCGTATATCCGGGTCAGGTCGAAATAGTAAAAGGCACGGAGGAAACGTACTTCAGCGAGTCGCGCCGTCTTGGCTTCCTCACTCATGCCCTCCAGTCCTTCGGAGCGGTTGATTACGGCGTTGGCCTGATTGATGCCCCGGTAGAGGTCACTCCAGGTGCCACTGATAAAGCCATCGGTGCCACTAAGCCGCCCATCGTAGGCATTGATGCCCTTGTAGCCTCCGTCGGCACCGTTGGTGTACGTATCCGTACCGAAAACGGTCATGGTAAAGCCGCGCTCGACCCCGTAGAAGGGCTTCATGAAGGAATAGGTCGCTTTGACCGCGTCTTCGAAGCCGGAAAGTGTGGTATAGTAGGTGGACGCCGATACGCCGGAGACGAGTTCTTCCTCGAGGTAGTCCGCACACGACGGCACCGATAGGCAGGCGGCTCCAATCACCAGGGATTGAAATATGGTTTTAATTTTCACAATCGTGTATTTTAGAAGGTGGCACGGAGGCCGCCCAGAATGATCTTGGTAGTTGGAATGAGGTCGTCGATATCCGGATCTTGGGTTTCCGGGTCGAAGGAGTCGTACTCTGATTTGAACCACAGATTTTGTCCCGACACGTAGAGCCGCAGGCGTGACAAACCGATCCGGGAGACGATATTATCGGGGACTTGGTAGCCGAGTTGAATGTTACGCAACTTGACGAAGCTCCCGTCGAAGTAACTCAGGGT
>JBASAV010000447.1:0-3473 GCA_049650785.1 Lewinella sp.
GATGGAGTAATTTTGCAGGGTATTGACCCTGTTCAGGCTGCCGTAGGTCGCGAAACTATCCCTGCCGGGACTTAGACGGTTCAGACCTACAAATGTGCCCGCCCAGAGACTGCCGTCTTGCCCCCAATCTATTGCTCGCACATTGTTGTCCGTGAGCCCTCCCCCCGACCCCCGGCTACGTAGCGCGTGGCCGCGCCGCTAGCTAAATTCATCCGATGAAGACCGCTATACCGGGTAGCTACCCAGAGGTAACCCCCGGGTTCGGGCAATAGATCCTGCACGTATACCTCCTCGTCACCGCGGTTACTCGCCAGGGACAAGAGCGTCAGCCTGCCGGTATAGCCCTCCCCTACCACCTCCAGTTCGAAAAGGCCACGGGGCGTGCCGACAAAGTGACGCCCCTGCTCATCCTGTGCCATGACCCGAAACGCCTGTTCTGGAACATCATTCAGGGGGCGGAAGCGGTCATTCTGCTCATCGTATCGGTACAGTCCCCTTTCCGTGCCTACCCACAGGACACGCTGCTGGTCCCGAAAAATGAAATGTACGAAAGCGTTACCCGGATCGGTATCCGCATCATAGGCCACGAAATCATCCGTGTCCTGTCGGTACCGGCACAGGCCACGGGTCGTGCCCACCCACAGCCAGTCCGCCTCTTCATCGTAATAAAGGGTGTGAATATCGTTGAAGATCAGGCTATTGGAATCATCCGCCTGCGCCCGGTAGACCCGAAATTCCGACCCGTCGTACCGATTCAGGCCGTCCCGGGTACCGAACCACATAAAGCCTTTGCCATCCTGGGCGATGCCGATGACCGAATTCTGGGACAGGCCGTCCTTGCGTTGCAGTTCCCGGAAAGGGAAACGTTCCTGCGCGCCGGCGCCAGCAAGAAATAGACACAGCCAGGCTGTTAGTATGACTCGGAACATAAAGCGTGCATGCGACTTTGAACGGGCAGCTCCAATTCCGTCTGCCTTATTCCAAGGTAGGCAAATTTGCCACGCTAACAAATCACGCCCGGGCTAACTGACGACCAAACGCGGCATGCTGATAATTCCGACCGGCTATCGCCTATCGCGTATCCGTTTCGGCGGGAATTACCAGGTAACTGCCTTTAAAATCCTGGTTGCGCGCCTCGATCACGGTCCGCCCCGCCCCGGGTTGCAGCTCAATGGCCGCGCGACCGTTGGCCATGCCGATCACCTGACTGCGGGTTGGGGTGCCGTAGTCTATCAGCAGTTTACCGGCACCGTCGGCAGAGAAATAGAGGTGATCTTCGTAGTCCAGGACCCGCTGCCCATCCGCATCGCGCATGATGGCCTCCACCAGGATATTGCCGTTGGGAAGCGAACGGTGAGTGAGTTCGACGTGGTCGGCACTGCCGAATTTCCGGTAGGTATAGTGGACGGCCAGATCGTCCGTAGCGACCTCCTCCCCGTTCCGATACCCGGTGCTTGTCAGGCGGTTTTCCCCCTCGGTGAACGATACGTCCCACGTCAGTCCGGCGGCCGGGAACTCGCCGAGCTTACGGGTCCGCATGCCTAGTGAAGTACCATTGTGAAATAGCTCCACCCGATCGCAGTTGCTGAACACATTCACTTCCCGGGAACGCCCCTCCGGTCCGCTACGCTCGGTCCAGGTATGCGATTCGATGTAGGTGAAGGGGGCTTCGGCCCAGTAACTTTTAAAGACGTAGTAGGCATCCTTCGGCTGGCCGGCCCGGTCGACCAATCCCTTCTGGTTGAGGTAGGGGATCGGGTTCTCCGGACGGAGGGGGGTACCGAAGTCCTTGAATGCCCACTGGGCATTACCCGGAAACCAGTCAAGCGTTTCCGATACCGACAGATGCCAGTCGAACAGATCGACGATGTAGTTTTCCGTCCAGTCACCGGAAGAGGCGATGTTCTCGACGTTCACCTGGTTGACGGCTTCGGACCACTCGTCGGGATCAACGAGTCCGTCCCCGTCGATCGGGGTTTCGGTATGCCGGCCCACGTGACTGGAACCGCCATACTCCATATGCAGGAAGCGCGGATACAGGGGCTGCTGTTTTTCCAGCGTTGGCCCGTAGTTTTTATACACCCCGGCGTACCAGCCCGACCAGATCGAGGGGGAGAAAACGTCCACCATATCAGCCCCGGCGTAGTACTTCCGTATGGCGGTCAGCCGGCCGGGATCGAGTTCGTGGGCTACCCCATTGAGGTGCGCTAGAAAGGTGTTCATAGCGGTGGTATCATCCCCTCCCGGAAAGTCCGGTAACCAGTAGATTTCGTTACCCAGCGACCAGAAGAAGACGCTCGGGTGGTTGTAATTCTGCACGATCTGTTCCCGCAGCAGGCGTTCGGTATTGGCCTCCCATTCCTCCCCGCCCTTGCCGCCGCGGCACCAGGGTAACTCGTCCCAGACGATGATGCCCAGTTCATCACAGGCTTCGTACACGGACGGATCCTGGGGGTAGTGGCCGAGGCGGAGGAAGTTTACGCCCATCTCTTTCATCAATTCGACATCGCGGCGGTGCAGGCTGTCGGGCATCGCCATACCGTAGCCGGCGTGCTCTTCGTGTCGGTGGGTGCCTCGAAGCAGCAGTCGTTCACCGTTGAGAAAAAAGGGGCCGTGCTCCTCAAATCGGTACCAGCGGTAACCGATCATGTCTTCCTGACGGTCAACGATCTCCCCTTCGGCATTGACCAGGTCGACCGAAACGCGGTACCGGTTAGGCGAGCCGGGGGACCAGAGGTTAGGCTCGACGATAGGTGAAAATTCGATGGTAGCGCGCCCGTCATCATTTATTGAGGCTTCTCCCGAAGCGACGGTCCGGTCCGTTGCCGGATCGACTACCGTTCCACGCAGGGTGGTATTGGCTGGCAACTGCCCCGCTATCTTTACCTGGGCCACGGTAAGGGCCCGATCGGCACTAACTTCGGGTGTCCGAATCCGTAGGTCGCTGACGTAGGTGGCCGGTACTTCCCGCAGCCAGACATCGCGCACGAGGCCGCCGTAGATGAAAAAATCAGATTTTTGGGAGGGGATCACGTTGGGGTCGTAGCCATTGTCTACGCGCACGTCGAGCTCATTCTCGCCGGAGGCGGCGAGGTGATCGGATAGATCCACTTCCCAGCCCACGTAGCCACCTATGTGTCCGCCGATCCGTTCGCCATTTAAATAGACCTCCGCTTTCGTATTTGCCCCTTCGAAATAAAGCAGGTACCGTCGGTCCGGGCGGGGGGTGACGCGCAAGGGGCGGGAATACCACGAGGCATCGCGGCGATAACCGGGATTATTGTCTACGGCGTCCCACTGATTCCAGGTATGGGGGAGCGTCACCGGAATGGCCGCTATGTCGGTCAGAATAGCGGGGTCGTGCGTCATGCTTTCGCGGTAATCCCAATCGTCTAGCAGCCTTCGTGTGCGGAGGCTGTCCGGTGGCACCTCACCGGTGAACGAGTGGGAAAAGGCTGCACATGCGCAGGGAC
>JBASAV010000448.1:0-3614 GCA_049650785.1 Lewinella sp.
AGGCGGAGGGCTCGGCCGCCGCCGAACTGTCCAGCGGGGGAAGCACGACCGTCAAGGGCAGTATGCTCATGCTCAATTAATCACCTGAAAATACTCAACTATGCCACCCGCCGCCCGCCTTTCCGACATGCATGTTTGCCCGCTTAGTACCGGGCCGGTACCGCACGTCGGCGGTCCGATCATTGGCCCCGGCGTGCCCACGGTTTTGATCGGCGGCATGCCCGCCGCCGTACTCGGGGACTCGTGTACCTGCGTGGGCCCTCCGGATACCATCGTGATGGGTTCATCGACCGTGCTCATCGGGGGGGTGCCTGCTGCCCGCATGGGAGACCTGACGGCACACGGGGGCAGCATCGTGGTCGGAGCACCTAACGTCATTATCGGCGGATAAAAAACTAAAATCGATCATCATGATCCAGGAAAAAGACTTTCTAGGCACCGGCTGGTCCTTCCCGCCTTCCTTCGCCCGCCGGGGCGGGGTGGCCCTCGTGAGCGGCCGGGAAGACATCGACCAGAGTTTGCAGATCCTCCTTTCCACGACCCTGGGGGAACGGGTACTGCAACCCCGTTATGGCTGCAACCTGAGCGAATACCAGTTTGAGGCCATGGACGCGGCATTCGTGGGGCTGCTCCGCGACCTGGTGTCGAGTGCCATCCTGTACCATGAAGCCCGGATAGACGTGGAAAACGTGGAGGTTACGGACGATTCCTCCTTTGTCGCCATTGAGGGCAAGGTGGTGATTACGGTCACTTACCGCATCCGCGCCACGAATTCCCGCTTCAACTTCGTCTACGATTTCTACCGCACCGAAGGCGTAACCCCCTGATATGAGCCAGCGCATCCGGCACGACCATCATCCCCTGCGCCGGGGCGGCCTGAGCCGCCCGGAACGGGATAACCCGTCACTGGCAGCGGGCACCGCCCCCGTGGACGGAAGGGGATTGGGTGACCTGCTGCGCTTTTGGTACGATTACGCCCGGCAAGTAAATTTTTACGAAGCAGAAAAGGGTGGGGTATCTCCCCGGATCACCGGCGACTGGCTGGACTTCTTCCGCCGCAGCATTCCCTTTCAGTACGCCAGTATCGGGGCGTTCGACCTGGAGGGTATGAACGATCGCTTCCAGGATATTCGCGAGGGCATCGCGGATCGTCGCAGTCTGGCCGCCCTGAACCCCTTACTCGACTTATTGCTGGAGATGGCCATGCAACTGGCGACCTGGAAGGCGGATCTCGCCGAGGATACGACCGGGCTAAGCGGCACCATCCAGGGACTGATCGATACCAGTCTTGGCGAACCGGCTACTCGGCTACTCGGCCTCGTCAACGGCGCGGCAAAGTGGGGTTACCGGCCTAGCCGCAAAGCGGGACTATTGGCCTCCGTCTACGGACTGGGGCCGACCGCCGGTTTTGCCGTGGACCGTTCCATCAGCGGACGCCGGGGCAGCCCTAAAAACAAACTCATTGCCGGGCGGGATGAACTGGAAGAACTTTACCGGCTATTCTGGAAAGCCCTGGAGGCTACCGTAATTACCGCCCGCGACGATGAGCGCCTGGAAGCGAGTCTGCGGGAGCCGGAGAGAGCCAATACCCCACCTTCTTTGGGATTGGTGTTCTCCTTTCTGCTGTTGTTCCGGGAAACACAGGGGGGACTGAACAAGCTAAGTGATAAGCATCTCGATTTCTTCTATCGGAAGACCCTGCAGCTCCGGGAATTGCCGCTAACGGAAGACCGCGCGCATTTGATTTTCGAATTGGGCAAAAAGGTGGAGGACAGCCTCGCACTGGAAAGGGGCCTGCGGTTCAAGGGGGGGAAAGACGGCGCCGGTGGAGAGATCATCTTCGAACTGCAGGAAGACCTGGTCCTTACCAAAACGCAGGTTGCGGAAGTTAGGACCTTGTATATAGATCCGCCGGAGGCGGCGGGCGGCGAGGTATACGTCGCTCCGACCGCCAACTCGGGGGATGGGATGGGGGGAGACTTTGCGAAGAAGGTGCCCGCCGCCTGGCCGACCGTGGGCGGCCCCCGGAGCGTATATCCGAATCCGGAAACGGAGAGCAAAACCCAAATGCCTACTGCGGAGTTGGCGCTCCTGTTGGCATCTCCGGTCTTCCTGCTCAGAGAAGGCGAGCGTAAGGTTACGGTGACCATCACGCTTGGACCGTCGTCGGGCGAGCTGCCCAGTGTGGCGGAGCTGAATGCCGACCCGCCGTTAATTCCCTCTTTCTCCACGGAGGAAGGCTGGCTGGAGGTGCCGAATCCGACTTATTCGTATTCGAGTCCAGGTAGCGATATCGAGATCGAACTGACCCTTTGCCTAAAGCCAGACTATCCGGAGGTAATCCACCCCGGGGAGGAAGTACTGCCGCTCGATGTCCCGAACCAATATCCCGTGCTGAAGCTGGACTTTTCCACCAACCTTCCGGACCGCAGTGCGTGGTACTGTAGTCTCGGCCAGCTACCGGTGAAAGACGTTGTGATAAACGTTGCGGTTTGTGGTGTGCGACAACTGGTGCTGGAAAACGATCTAGCCGTACTGGATCCCGCCAAACCCTTCATGCCCTTCGGACCGGTTCCGAAGAAGAATAGCTCCAATTTCTACATAGGCAGCGAGGAGCTATTTGCGAAACGGTGGAGTCAACTCGCAGTGTGCGTCGCCTGGTTGGACCTGCCGGTGGATTTACCCGCTCACTATGACGGATATTTTGATTCGGCCTCCGATAAGGATTTCGAGCCGGAGAACATCACCGTCGACCTGGCAATCAAGAAAAACTACGCCTGGTCACCAGCCGACCCCGGTTCCCTGGCCTTGCTTACCGGCAATGACGAGGAGGACTGGCCGCCCTGCACCGACATGATCGACGGTGCTTACCGCCTGACCCTCACGAACACCAACGAACCAGACGGGAAGCCCTGCCCCTGGCCCCTTTCCCTGGCCGGGAATATATCCTTCGTGGCTCCCTGCGGGGTGATCCGCCTCCGCCTGGGCGGTAACGACTTCTGGCATGGTGAGTATCCCCAGGCACTGATAAACGTTGCCAAAAGGAACGAGGAGATTGCCAATGACGCAGAAGCTACGGGGGAAACTCCTTCTTTTATCGCCATTAACCCCCCGTACACGCCAACGCTGGCTGGCGTGAGCCTTGACTACGAAGCTTCGGATACTCCTGCACAAGAATTGGTGATCGGGCACCTTCATCCCTGGCAACACGCCTACGAATGGTCGCCGGTCGGTAACGGGGAGACCAGCTTCCCCCTGTTACCCCATTTTCCGCATGAGGGTCACCTATACATCGGACTGGCCGATTATCAGCCCGGCGAACTGCTGAATTTATACTTTGAACTGGACGCGCCAACCGCGGATCCTACCCTCGAAAAGGCAGACGTAAAGTGGGCTTACTTGCAGGGCAACACCTGGCAGGCACTCCTTGACGAAATACAGGTGATCAGCGATACCACCGACGGACTGATCCGCTCCGGCATCGTAAAAATAGCGTTGCCGAGTACGATCAGCCGAAACGGTACTACCCTGCTCCCGACGGATTACCACTGGGTAAGGGCCAGCGTACCCGAACGGACAGCCGCCATCGCCGCGAGCCTGCGGGTCAGTACGCA
>JBASAV010000449.1:0-2794 GCA_049650785.1 Lewinella sp.
CTTTGATGCCGCCCAGGAAGCATTTTTAGCTGACGCCAGCAAGGCTAAAAAGCATAAAAAGAAATTACTCAAGTCTAAAGCCAAGATCAAGAGCCTGAAGCAGCAAGTTGCTAGCCTGGAACAGGAGCTCAAAGTCGCGCGCGAAGAAGCGGATACGGCCAATGCCAAAGCCTCCGCGGAAGGCAACACGCCCCGTGCTAAGCGATCCACCAAGGCCGCAAAAAGTACCGGTGCCCGTCGTGGACGCCCCAGTAAATCAGCCGCCACGGAAACTACCCAGGCGGAAGTAGCAGAAGCCGTATCCGATGCACCGGAGTCGGTTAGCGAGGCCGCTGCCGAGAAGACCGCTACCCCGAAGCCACGCCGTGGACGCCCCCGGAAGAGTACTTCGACTGCCAAGACCAGCCGGAAGAAGTCTACTCCCAAGTCAACGGCAACGGGGGAACCTAAGCCGAAGACTACCCGCCGTCGCGGTCGCCCCTCTACCAAGCCGGCTCCGAGCGTCCTGACGCAGATCAACGGTGTAGGTGCAACCATGGCCAAGCGCTTCGAAGAAGCTGGCGTGACCACCATCAATCAGTTCTCCAAGCTCTCCGACAACAAGATGAAGGAGGTACTCGAACAGTGCGGTCCTCGCTACCGGAATGCCGACAGTGAGAAAATGGAAACCTACCGGGAAAATGCCCGCGCCGCCATGGCCTAGTCGCATATATCGGAAAATTAAAAAACCGCCATTCCGGAAGGAATGGCGGTTTTCTTTTTGCCGGTATGTTTATCGGCGTATTACTTCGCGGACTGGTAGCGACGGTTCACCTCGTCCCAGTTGACCACGTTAAAGAAGGCGTCGACGTAGTCGGCCCGGCGGTTCTGGTAATTGAGGTAGTAGGCGTGCTCCCAGACGTCAATGCCCAGGATGGGGGTGCCCTTTTCGTCTACCACGTCCATCAGGGGATTATCCTGATTAGGCGTAGAGGTAACGGCTAATTCACCATTATCCTTAACAACCAGCCAGGCCCAGCCAGAGCCGAACTGACCACCGGCGGCGCTGGAAAACTTCTCCTTGAAGGCGTCGTAACTCCCGAAGGCTTTATTAATAGCATCGCTCAGTGCACCACTGGGTTGTCCGCCACCTTTGGGGCTGAGGATCGACCAGAAGAGGCTGTGGTTGTAGTACCCACCGCCGTTGTTGCGCACACCGGAACCGGCAGAACTAACATTAGCCAGGATTTCCTCGATGTCCTTGCTGGCCATATCGGTGCCTTCCAGCGCGGCGTTTAATTTAGTGGTATAGCCGGCGTGGTGCTTGTCATGGTGAATTTCCATGGTGCGGGCATCGATGTGTGGCTCCAGTGCATCTTTAGCGTAGGGTAAATCGGGTAACGTAAACATAGTATGGTATTAAATTAATTAAATGGAATATCCAGCACGGAAAAAAGTCCGTAGTGGATACGTTCTGGTTGGAGAACGTGGCAGATCGCTCGAGGTTGACTGTCTACTAGGGTGCAACCAAACAGTGGTAAACCCCGTATCGGACACGGTTTGGCGGTGCGACAAGGACAGCGGAGAAAGGGAATACAGCAGGTAATCACCTCCGGGACAATAGTCCTCAACGAGGTCGTTCCGTACTAAACGGTGAAAAAGAAGTAGAGGACGAGATAGGTCAGCGTTAGCCAAACGCCCATCCTTAGGTAATCGCGTTTCATGGTAAGTATCTATTCGGTCCGTTAAGGGTTGCGGGTGCTTTTCCAACCTGAAAGTGCCTGCTTAGGTTCGGCCCCAAATACACCGGCTAAGCGGAATATGGATGGGATTTCGAATGTCCGGCATCGGGGTTGCACACCGTACCTTTGTCCCATGGCTTCCCGATCAACCAAGTACATATGCATCCACGGTCACTTCTACCAACCCCCCCGCGAGAATGCGTGGCTGGAAACCATCGAGATCCAGGATAGTGCGGCCCCCTACCACGACTGGAACGAGCGGATCAACGAGGAGTGCTACGCCCCGAACGCTACGGCGCGCGTGCTGAATGACCAACAGCAGATAGAGGAAATATCCAATAACTACGCCCGGATCAGTTGGAACATGGGACCCACGCTGCTGTCCTGGTTGGAGGAGCACGACCCGGCCACGTACCGCCGGGTTCTCGCTGCCGACAAGATCAGCCGGGAACGGTTTGGCGGTCATGGCTCCGCGGTAGCCCAAAGCTACAACCACATCATTATGCCCCTGGCTAATGCGCGCGATCAGCAGACGCAGATCAAGTGGGGGATCGAGGACTTCCGTCATCGTTTCCAACGCGCACCGGAAGGGATGTGGCTGGCCGAGACGGCCGCCAGTACCGACGTCCTGGAAGCGCTGGTCGATAACGATATCAAGTACACCATCCTGGCACCCCGGCAGTGTAAATCGGTTCGTGCTTCGGCCAATGACGATTGGAAGGATGTGCACGGTGGGGTGGACCCGCGTCGTGGGTATACCTGCAACTTGCCCAGTGGCAGGAGTATCGCGCTATTCTTTTACGACGGAGACGTAGCGAAGGCCGTTGCCTTCGAGGGACTGCTGAACGATGGCCGCTTCCTCGCGGATAAATTGATGAACAGCCTCGACGCAAACGATGAGGTGCAACTGGCACACATCGCCACCGATGGGGAAAGCTACGGCCACCATCACTCGAAGGGGGAAATGGCCATGGCTGCCTGTCTGGACGCGGTAGACGAGAATGCCGATTTCCAATTGACTAACTACGGTGAGTTTCTGGAACGGCATCCCCCCACCTGGGAAGCCCGGATTC